>JAILNO010000055.1 GCA_024691465.1 Pseudobutyrivibrio sp.
AAGGATTGGAAGGAGGAGGACTGTGTTGCTGAGATGGATCCACCTCTCAATATTAAAGAGTTAACTCTTCTGGCAATCGCCACAAGCATAGACGCACTTGCCTGCGGCGTAACTTTTTCATTCTATGAGGATTTCAATATATTAAGCACAGTATTATTAATCGGTGCCACCACCTTCGTAATATCTGCAGGCGGTGTATATGTGGGCAATATATTTGGAGATAGATATAAAGCCAAGGCGCAATTGGTTGGCGGAATTATCATGGTGTTACTGGGAGTTAAGATTCTGTGCGAGCACACACTTGGCATTAAGATATTATTTTAGGAGGGTGAAATGGCTTCATTTTTTCAGACAGTGCCTGGTGCACTGATTTTACTTGTAGTAGGTTTTGTATTTTTGATTAAGGGTGCAGACTTCTTCGTGGAGGGCGCATCTGCAGTGGCTAAGAAGTTACACGTGCCAGCATTGGTTATCGGTATGACCATCGTGGCTATGGGAACTTCTCTTCCAGAGCTTTCTGTTTCAGTAACTGCATCTCTTGCAGGTAGCAATCAGCTAGCTATTGGTAATGTAGTAGGTTCTAACATTTTTAACCTCATGGTTGTACTTGGAAGCTGCGCGCTTTTTTCAGTACTTGAAGTAAGCGACGCTACAATTAAGAAGGATTTACCTTTCTCAATAGCCTGTACAGTAGCTCTTATGGTTATGGGTATTATGGGCAATTCAGTAGGACATATCGATGGAGCGATTCTTCTGGTATTATTCGTTATTTTCTTAGGCTCTATGCTTCATGCTGCTATGAAGCACAGGAACGGTGAAGGTGCTTCAGAAGAAGTAATCGTCGATATCCCTACTTGGCTATGTATCGTGTATATCATCGGTGGAGCCGTGGCTATTAAGTTCGGCGGGGACTGGGTAGTTGATTCATGTACTACTCTCGCACTTAAATTCGGCATGTCTGAGACACTCGTCGGTCTTACAATTGTAGCTCTTGGAACATCACTTCCAGAGCTTGTTACTTCGATTGTTGCAGCTAGGAAGAATGAGCTTGATATGGCAATCGGCAATGTAGTAGGTTCTAATGTATTCAACGTACTATTAATTCTTGGAACAGCTGGTGCTATCTCACCTATGAGCTTCCTTACAGTCAATGCGATAGATACTTTAATTCTAGTTGCTTTCTCGGTAATCGTTGGATTAATGTGCTTGCGCAGAAAGAACTTAAATAAAGCAAATGGCGTTATAATGCTACTACTTTATGTCGCATACCTCGCTTATATAATTATTCGTGATGGTGGTGTTGCATAAACTTTATAAAAAGTGGCAAAACACAAGGTTTTATGATAAAATCATTAGGTTTAAAAGGGGATTTTTTGTTAGGTTAAAGGAGGTTCTATTGTGGGATTATTAGATGATCTTTCAGATGGCATTGCTAATACAACAAGAGACCTTGGCAAGATGGTAGAGAATGCTGGTGATATGACCAAGCTTCAGTACGATAAGAAAGTCAAGGAGGCTGAGCTTTTAAAGCTATATGAGAAACTCGGCAGGACATACTATCAGGAGCATAGGGAAGATGATAGCGAAGATATCAAGCAGATTACTGCAGTGGAGCTTCGTATCAAGGAGATCTCAGATGATATCATGAGATTAAAGGGAGGCAGCGCATGTCCTAAGTGCGGCGCCCTCGTTAAGGATGGCTCCATGTATTGTAGTGCCTGTGGAGCAAAAATAGACGATATATTTGAAGAGTAGGAGTTTTAGTAGAATGGGCAACAAAGGTAATTATTACATTACAACAGCAATTGCTTACACATCAGGTAAGCCACACATTGGAAATACTTACGAAATCGTACTTGCTGATAGTATTGCACGTTTTCGTCGTCAGGAAGGATATGATGTATTCTTCCAGACAGGAACAGATGAGCATGGTCAGAAGATCGAGCTTAAGGCTGCTGAGGCAGGTATTACACCTAAGGAATTCGTAGATGATATCTCAGGACAGGTTAGAAATATCTGGGATCTTATGAACACATCTTATGATAAGTTCATCCGTACTACAGATGAGGATCATGAGAAGCAGGTTAAGAAGATCTTCAAGAAGTTATATGATAAGGGTGACATCTATAAGGGCAGCTATGAGGGCCTATACTGTACACCTTGTGAGTCTTTCTGGACAGAGGCTCAGTTAGTAGATGGCAAGTGCCCTGACTGTGGTCGTGAGGTACAGCCAGCTAAGGAAGAAGCATACTTCTTCAAGATGAGCAAGTACGCTGACAGACTTATCGAGTATATCAACGAGCATCCAGAATTCATTCAGCCAGTATCTCGTAAGAATGAGATGATGAACAACTTCCTTCTTCCAGGATTACAGGATCTATGTGTATCCCGTACATCTTTCAAGTGGGGTATTCCAGTAGATTTCGATCCTAAGCATGTAGTATATGTATGGCTCGATGCTCTTACCAACTATATCACTGGTATCGGTTATGAGTGTGATGGTGAGTCTTCAGATAGATTCAAGGCTCTATGGCCAGCAGACCTTCACCTCATCGGTAAGGATATCATTCGTTTCCATACTATTTATTGGCCTATATTCCTTATGGCGCTTGATCTTCCACTACCTAAGCAGGTATTTGGACATCCATGGCTCCTTACTAAGGCAGCTGATGGTGGCGATGACAAGATGTCTAAGTCTAAGGGCAATGTCATCTATGCAGATGAGTTAGTTGATTTCTTCGGTGTAGATGCAGTTAGATATTTCGTACTTCATGAGATGCCATTTGAGAACGATGGTGCTATCTCATGGCCACTTATGGTAGAGCGTGTTAACTCAGATCTTGCCAATACACTTGGTAACTTAGTTAACCGTACAGTATCAATGAGCAACAAGTATTTCGGTGGTGTTGTTGAGGACAAGGGTGTTGCCGAAGAAGTAGACGCTGACCTTAAGGCTGTTTGCACAGGTACAGTTGCAGCAGTTGAGAAGAAGATGGCTGATCTTCGTGTTGCTGATGCTATTACAGAGGTATTCAATCTCTTTAAGAGATGTAACAAATATATCGACGAGACTATGCCATGGGCACTTGCTAAGGATGAGACTAAGCAGGATAGGCTTGCAACAGTTCTCTACAACTTAGTTGAGGGCATTTCAATTGGCGCTACTCTCCTCAAGGCATTTATGCCAGAGACATCTGAGAAGGTTCTTGCACAGCTTGGTGCATCAGAGATTGCTTATGATGAGCTTTCTACATTTGGTCACTACCAGAGCGGTGCTAAGGTTACAGATTCACCTGAGATACTCTTCGCTCGTCTCGACCTAGATGAGGTTATGGCTAAGGTTGCCGAGCTTCATCCAGCACAGCCAGAAGAAAGCGACGCTGATGATGAGGAAGGCATCGATATCGAGCCTAAGGACGAGATCACTTTTGATGATTTCATGAAGATGCAGTTCCAGGTTGGTAAGGTAGTTTCATGTGAGGCAGTTAAGGGTTCTAAGAAGCTCATCTGCTCACAGGTCAAGATTGGTTCTACTACTAAGCAGATCGTTTCAGGTATCAGGAAGTACTACTCTCCTGAGGAGATGGTAGGCAAGAAGGTTATGGTACTTGTTAATCTTAAGCCTGCTAAGCTTGCTGGTGTGTTATCTGAAGGTATGCTTCTATGCGCTGAGGATGCAGAGGGCAATCTTGCACTTATGACACCAGAGAAGCCTATGCCAAACGGAGCTGAGATTTGTTAAAGGATAATATATGATTTTTGAGACTCATGCTCATTATGATGATGAGAAGTTCGACGAAGATAGAGTCGAACTTCTTTCTCATTTATTGAGAAGTAATAATATTGGAAATATAGTTAATATAGGGGCAAGTTTTAGAGGATGTAAGGATAGTCTAGACCTTGCCACTTCTTACCCTAACGTATATGCCGCCATAGGTATTCATCCAGAGAATATAGACGAGATCAATGATGACGTTATGGATTGGCTCAGAATCAATGCCTCTAACCCTAAGGTAGTGGCCATAGGCGAGATTGGTCTGGATTACTACTGGGTCAAGGAGGATGAACAGAGAGCCAAGCAGCGATTATGGTTTCAGCGACAGATGGATCTAGCCAAGGAGGTAGATCTACCTGTAGTTATCCACTCAAGGGACGCCGCCGAAGACACTTTAAACACAATTATGAGTTATAATACACAAGGTGTCCGAGGTATTGTCCATTGTTATTCTTATTCTAAGGAGATTGCAGCACAGTATGTGCAGATGGGCTGGTACATCGGCGTAGGAGGTGTCGTTACTTTTAAGAACGGCAGGAAGCTGGTGGAGACTGTAGAGAGCATACCTCTTGAGAGTATCGTGCTTGAGACAGATTGCCCATACATGGCTCCAGAGCCACATCGCGGCGAGAGGAATAGTTCCATCTATCTTTCTCATATAGCCGCTAAGATAGCAGAGATTAAAGGTATCAGTGTTAAGGAAGTGGAAGACGTCACCTACGCTAATGCCCTTAAGATATATACTAAAGCAAAAAGGAATTAATAAATGGCATATTTAAGTAATCCTACCTACACTCGAGCAGTACTCGAGGCACATGGATTCTCATTTCAGAAGAAATACGGTCAGAATTTCCTAATCGATGGGAATATTCTAGACAGCATAATAGATGCAGCAGGTGTTACTAAGGACGACTTCGTCCTAGAGATTGGACCAGGTATTGGTACCATGACCCAGCGCCTCTGCGAGGAAGCCAGGGAAGTGGTTGCAGTTGAGATTGATAAGACCCTTATCCCGATTCTTGATGACACACTCTCCTCTTACAAGAACTGGAGCGTCATCAACCAGGATATTCTCAAGGTTGATATCAAGAAGCTGGCAGATGAAAAGAATAACGGCAGACCTATTAAGGTAGTAGCCAATTTACCATATTACATAACTACCCCAATTATCATGGGATTATACGAGAGTCATGTTCCTCTTGAATCCATCACAATCATGATTCAAAAGGAAGTGGCTGATAGAATGAAGACCGGCCCTGGTAGTAAGGAGTACGGAGCCCTGTCTCTAGCGGTTCAGTACTACTCCACTCCAGAGATTATCTGTGAGGTACCACCTAGTTGCTTTATGCCACAGCCTAAGGTATCAAGCACAGTTATCTCGCTGAAAAGTCACGAGCATCCGCCAGTAGATTGCGATGAGAAGTTACTTTTTCAGATAATCAGAGCATCCTTCAATCAGAGGAGGAAGACACTTCAGAATGGATTAAGCAATGGATTGCACTATTCTAAGGAACAGATAGCGGAGGCTATTGAGAAGGCAGGTTTTAGTCCTACAGTACGAGGGGAAGCATTATCTCTGGAGGATTTTGCCACATTAACTAATATCTTGAAAGAGATTTAGGGGAGACAGAGACTAATTTGGGAGCAGACAAGGATGGACGTTCGTAGCTATAATCGAGAAGTACAATTTCTCATTAGTGAAATTCAAAAAAACAGGGGCAAAGATCCTGGGGCAATCATCGCGGCATGCGATAAGCTGCTTGCTTACGGAAAAGGCATGAAGGATGATGCTCTAATAGGTTATGCCTATTTTTCAAAGGGTGAGACCTATTATCTATTAAATGACGCGTCTAATTTTTATTCTCAAATGCTATCATGCATGGGACCAATGGAGCATGTTAAGGAATGGGGATACGTGGCAATGGCCAACAATATGCTTGGTATCGTATCTTTGAACCGAGGCAATGCCCCGTTCGCCCTTGATTATTTCATAAAAGCAATCAGTATATGTGAGGATTATTCACTTCCAGACATTGAGTGGATGATTCACTTGAATTTAGGTTCATTATATTTAAATATCGAAGAGTATCAGAAGTCCATATCTCACACAGAGATAGCTCATCGTTATCTTTTAGATAATAAGGAGATAGACGGATATATAGAGAGTTACACTGCTACTTTACTTGGTATGGGCAGAGCCTATCTCAAGCTTGATAATGTGGACAGGTGTCTTGAGATTGAGAAGAAGCTCAAGAATGATTGTCTGCCACACTTAACGGAGCTTGATAAGATAGTAATCTTCTGTTACTTTGCCAGAGTTCATCACGCCATTGGCGAGTATGAGGCTAGGGATTATTGGATAGACTTAGTCAACAAGCATGCCTGCACCAATATGCCGATACTTGATGTGTTCGATGATTTCTACGATTATCTACAGATGCTTCTGGCCACTGAGAAATACGACGATTTCTTCAAGGCTTACACGGTACTAGATGATCTCACCAAGCACACTTCCATCAAGAATCTTGAGAGGAAGCTACTTACTCTTAAGATCAGGTACTACAGGCGAGTGGGTCAGATTGAGGAGTACAAGATAGCCTCAGTTCTCTACTTCGAGCTATCCGAATTCATGGAGCGAGAGAATCGACTCATGGTAAGCAACATGATCGTTATGCGTAATTCGTATATGGAGCTTACACAAATCAACAAAAAAGTCGAAGAGAAGAATACATTCTTGCAGAAACGTTCAGAGACAGACCCACTTACAGGAATGTATAATAGACTGAAGCTTAATGAGTATAGCGACGAAGCCTTTGAGAAAGCACTTATAAATAGATCAACCATAGGTGTTGAAATCTTAGATATAGATTTCTTCAAACAATTCAACGACAATTACGGTCATCAAGAGGGGGATAACTGTATTAAGTTCGTAGCCAGCACCTTGATAGAGCTCGCCAGGGAAGAGGGAATCTTCGCAGCGCGATATGGTGGTGACGAGTTTGTGATTATCTATGAAGGCCTCACGAGGGAGTACGTGGAGGCTAAGGCGAACCAGTTGAGAGATACCATCTATTCAGCCGAGAGGGAGCACATGTTTTCACTTACTGACAATAGAGTTACTATTTCTCAGGGAATCTGCTATGGCATCCCAGAGAGGGATGATAGCATGTTTGCTTATCTTCAATGCGCAGATAAGATGCTATATGAAGTGAAGCAGCAGAGCAGGAATGCTATCAAGGTCTGTGATGCTTCAGAGCTATCAGTTAATAAGGGAAGAGCGGCGAGTGATGAAGACCATTAAAAGAATATTTTTTGATGATGTACTTAGTTTAGTTAAGAATTTCTTTGCTCTTGTAATAGTGGTGGGAATCTGTTTCCTGCCAGCATTATATGCCTGGTTTAATATCTATTCTAACTGGGATCCATATGGCAATACAGGAGC
>JAILNO010000077.1 GCA_024691465.1 Pseudobutyrivibrio sp.
GACCGAGGATGATAGGATGCGTGAGTGGCTTGAAGCTAGAGCAGCATCTGAGGAGATGCAAGGAGTTGCCATAGGTATGCTTAGCCATAATAGGCGTATACTTCGTCCTATGGATGATTCTGTTATGAAGGTGGTTAAGGGGAGACAGCAGTTTATTAGAAGGGCCAGAGGATATGTGCCTAGTCCAATTCCTGTGGATATAACAGGAGAGTCTTACAGTGCGGGTGGAGATCTTAAGTCCAGCTTCTGCTTCATTAAGAATGGCCTGGCTTATGTCAGTCAGTATTTAGGAGACATGGAGTCTGTCAGCTGTCAGCACTTCTATAATAATGAAAGAAATGCCATGATTAGTATCTTTGGATTCAACCCTGAGTCATCGGCGGTGGATAAGCATCCGGGCTACTTCAGCAAGGGCAGCGGCGTAACTTTTTCCGAAAGCAGAGGAATCAAGTGTAAGGAGATACAGCATCATGAGGCGCATGTGGCATCGGTCATTGCAGAGCATCATCTGCAGGGCAGAGTGCTAGGCTTTGCCTTCGATGGCACAGGCTATGGCGACGATGGCAGCATCTGGGGCGGCGAGACTTTCCTGTGGGATGGTCAGTCCATGACTAGAGTGGCCCATCTCAATACCATGAGGTTGATAGGTGGCGATGAGGGTGCCAAGAATTGCGATACTATCCTGGAGGGGATGCTCCATGGTAATGACATAGCCCCTAGGGAGATTACTATGGAAAGCCAGCTCATCAGGGCGGCTCTCGATAAGAATATCAATACAGTCAGGTCCTCATCCATGGGCAGACTGTTCGATGCAGTCTCGGCCCTGCTTGATATATGCCATTACAATTCCTACGAGGGACAGGCTCCTATTGAGCTTGAGAATGTGGCTGCAGGAACTACCGACAGTTATCCGCTTCATATAGGTGCTGGCGGTGATACTAGACAGCTGTTTGAGGATATCGTATATGCGATATCTAATGGAGTGGATAAGGCTAGTCTTGCCAGAGGATTCATATATGCAGTGGCAGATTATATAGTTGATGTGGCCAAAAGTTACGAGAGCCAGTTGGATGATGGCAGGCAGGTAGTTCTATCTGGTGGCACCTTCCTCAATCGCATCCTATTAGAGAGAGCTATTACCAGTCTTGAGGCTATGGGATTCAGCGTGTATACAGCTGAGGCGCTACCTCCAGGAGATGGTGGTATCTGCTTAGGACAGGCCTTCTTGTCCCAATTCTAATACAAGCCAGAGGGCCAGGGCTCTTTAATTTAAGCTATTTTGTGATAGAATATATTAGATATTTAATGTGGATTCTCCTATAGGGGAATTACGATTGTAGTTATATAAGAGGTATATTATGTGTGTTGCAATACCAGGATTAGTTAAAAGACTCAAGGACGGCAAGGTTACAGTTGATTTCAACGGTAATGAGGTAGAAGCATATGCCGGTCTTGTTAATGTTAAAGAAGGAGATTATGCGCTAGTGCATGCTGGCTGTGTAATCCAGACTCTTAAGAAGGATGAGGCAGAGGAGATTATCGAGCTCATGGGAGGCCTAGAGGGCTAATGGAGATTTCGGAAGTAGTTGACTTTTTAAGAAATTACGACGGTAAGCCAGTGCGCCTGATGGAGGTGTGTGGTAGCCATACCCATGCTATTGCCAAGCACGGTATCAGGGATTTGCTTTCTAAGAATATCCAGCTATTGTCAGGCCCAGGGTGTCCAGTATGCGTTACACCTACGGCCTATATAGATAAGCTGATAGAGCTTTGCTTAGAGGAGGGCACCACAGTTGCTACCTTCGGTGACTTGCTACGTGTGCCAGGTTCTAAGGAGAGCCTCAATGAGGCTAAGGGCCGCGGCGGTTCTGTTGAGATGGTATACTCACCTATGGATGTGCTATCCCTTGCCAAGGATCATCCGGATAGGAACTATGTGTTTGCAGCGGTGGGCTTCGAGACCACAGCGCCTGTATATACATTGCTCCTTGATAATGCCATAGCACTAGGACTTAACAATATCAGGATTCTTACAGCTCTTAAGACTATGCCAGGAGCAATCTCATATCTGTGTGACAATGGAGCTGGTATAGATGGATTCATAGCACCAGGCCATGTGAGTGCCGTTACTGGTGCAGATTATTTTAATGAACTAGCTGCCAGGTACCACATACCTTTTGCGGTATCAGGCTTCGGCGATAAGGAATTAGTCATTGCCATCTATGGCTTGGTTCAGATGATTATTAAGGACGAGCCATGTGTTAAGAACTACTACACTTCAGTAGTGGACAGCGGCCAGAATGATATCATAGTCAAGCAGATGAACAAGTACTTCAGACCTGCTGATGTAGTATGGAGAGGCATGGGAGTAATCCCTGGCTCTGGATTGCTTTTACAGGATGAGTATAAGAGATTCGATGCAGGCAGCGATGGCCTGGATGAGGATAACAAGCGCAACAAGGCTTGCCGCTGTGGAGAGATACTCATGGGCAAGGCTACGCCTAAGGACTGTCCTCTCTTCGGCAAGGTGTGCACACCTATGACACCTGAGGGAGCCTGCATGGTTTCAGAAGAGGGCAGTTGTTTCAATGCTTACCTGGTAGGTCGTTAATCGATCAGGACTTACATATTATGGAGATTATTAATGGATAAGATTATTATGGAGCATGGCTCTGGCGGCCGTGCTACTGGTGAATTAATTAGAGAGATTTTTGAGTCACAGTTCAATAGTGATGTACTATCAGAGATGGAGGATGCAGCAGTAGTTCCTGGAGATGGAACCATTGCCATGACTACAGACAGTTTCGTAGTTACTCCTATAGAGTTTCCTGGTGGAGATATAGGCAGGCTCTGCATCTGTGGAACAGTCAATGACCTGTGCATGAGAGGTGCAGTTCCTAAGTATATTACCTGCGGCTTCATACTTGAGGAGGGCGCTGATGTAGAGACCCTCAGGAGAGTGGTTAAGTCCATGGCTGAGACAGCTAATGAAGCTGGGGTCAAGATAGTTGCTGGTGATACTAAGGTAATCGAGGGCAATGGTGGTATCTATGTGAATACTGCAGGAGTCGGATTCGTTCCTAAGGGAGTGGATATCAAGGCTAAGAATGCTGAGGATGATGATGTAATCATCGTATCTGGTAATGTGGGTGATCATCACGCTACAGTCTTAAGCCAGCGTATGGGCATCAAGAATACAATTGTCAGTGATAATGCTCCACTTCAGGAGATGGTGGGCAAGCTTATCGCTAACAAGATTCCAGTCCATGTACTAAGGGATGTTACTCGTGGCGGTCTTGCCACAGTGCTTAAGGAGCTGGCATTAGCAAGCGGCTTATGTTTCGAGGTATTTCAGGATAAGCTTCCTGTGGACCCTCAGGTGCAGTCCTTCTGTGGTCTGTTAGGACTTGATCCTTTATACATGGGTAACGAGGGTAAGCTTGTAGCTATAGTTCCTAAGGATTATGCAGCACAGGCTGTGGAGATTATCCGCAGTTGCAAGTACGGAGAGAATGCATGCATGATCGGCGCTGTTAATATACCTGAGGATGATTCAGAGGTGGGCGCTCTCATCATGAAGACAGGCATCGGTGGTAGGAGATTCTTAGATATTCTTCAAGGAGAGGGATTGCCTAGAATCTGCTAATAGGTTACGATAGTTATAAATAACTATCATTTAACAGAAGTTTCATAAATCCATACTATTAACTTGTGTTATAATGACTATACACATTCAGATGCGTTTAGAGAATGAGGAGGAATCTTTTGGGAAAAACCGTACTAGTAGTTGACGACTCCAAGTTCATGAGGGCTGTCGTTAAGGGCGAAGTCGAAAAAAATGGCTGTACTGTTGTTGCCGAAGCTGACTGCAGTGATGCAGCAGTTGCGAAATACAAAGAGTTGAAGCCTGATATAGTTACAATGGACATCACAATGACGGTTGATGGACATACAATCGGCAGAAGTTCTAACGGAATTGAAGCTATTAAGCAGATTAGAGAGTATGATCCAGAGGCCAAGATCCTTGTTGTTAGTGCCATGGGTCAGAAGTGTTATGTTATTGAGGCTATCGAGGCAGGAGCCAAAGATTTTGTTATTAAGCCTTTTGACGAAGTTAGATTTGCAGAGGCGTTAGCTCATTTTGATTAGAATTGAATAATGAAGAGAGGACTGCATTGCAGTCCTTTTTATTTTAGGGAACTGTAAAAGGTTACGAATTATGAGAACGCCCTAATTGATTGCATACAATGGAAACTCGGCAATAGATTGTATAAAATTGAATACTTTGCGCGGATTATTAACAAAAGAAAAAAGACCGAGAATTCGGTCTTTTTGAGGGGAGTATAAATAATTAATAAGGGTGCAGCTAGGAAACTCCTAACTACAAGGCCGATTATAATATAACTAAAAATCTATTGCAATACTTATTTAAAATATTTTATTTGATTGACTTGTTATCTATGGTGCCTTAAGATTATTTTATCTAGGTTTTCCTTGAAAATACAATAAGAAAGAGTGTTATAAATTTATTTGAAACCAACAATTTTTACTATCAGTTGCCCATGTCATTTCGGACTGGAGGCACCACTTAAGAGAGAAATATACGATTTAGGCTACGACATTACTGAGGTCACCGATGGAAGAGTTACTTTTACAGGTGATGCTGAGGCTATTTGTCGTGCCAATATATATCTGCGCTCGGCAGAGCGTGTCCTTGTGGAGGTGGGTAGATTCCATGCCACCACATTTGAGGAGCTTTTCCAGGGAATCAAGTCTCTTCCATGGGAGGAGTATATCCCTAAGGACGGCAAGTTCTGGGTTACTAAGGCGACCTCTGTTAAGAGTAAGCTTTTCTCCCTTACTGATATTCAGTCCATAGCTAAGAAGGCTATGGTTGAGCGCATGAAGTCATACTACGACATCTCATGGTTTGAGGAGACAGGTGCAGACTACCCTGTTCGTATCTTTTTACTCAAGGATGATGTGGTAGTGACTCTTGATACATCAGGTACTCCACTTCACAAGAGGGGATACCGTACATACACCAGCAAGGCACCATTATCAGAGACTATGGCGGCAGCTCTCATCGAGCTTACCCCATGGAGAGCAGACCGTATCCTGGTGGATCCATTCTGCGGTTCTGGTACATTTCTAATAGAAGCAGCCATGATGGCAGCGCACATAGCACCTGGTCTCAACAGAGATTTCACAGCTATGGATTGGTCTAATCTCATCGACGACAGGACTTGGAAGGATTGCTTCGACGAGGCCAGATCTGAGGTGGATACCTCAGTGGATTGCGACCTGCAGGGCTTCGATATAGACCCTGAGATGGTTAAGATAGCTAGGCTCAACGCTAAGCAGGCAGGGGTAGACCACATGATTCACTTTCAGGTGAGGGATGTGGGAGAGCTTAGACACCCTAAGAAGTTCGGATTTATTCTGACTAACCCTCCTTATGGAGAGCGTCTTGAGGATAAGAAGGACTTGCCAGAGTTATATGGCAAGTTAGGTAGTGCATATGCAGCATTGGATTCTTGGTCTATGTTTGTAATTACAAGCTACGAGGATGCACCTAAGTCCATCGGCCGCAAGGCAGACAAGAATCGCAAGATTTATAATGGAATGATTAAGACCTATTTCTATCAGTTTTTAGGTCCTAAGCCAAAGAAGAAGGACTAGATTAATGAAACTTTCCAAGAGATTTTTGGCATTTACTATCATAATAAGTGTCACTTTGTTTTGGAAATTTAATAATTGGAACGACCGCTATGCTGCGGTCGAGACTTTCCGTGGAGCAGCACTGAATGAGGACGTGCTGTATCCTCTCATGTCCAAAAATCTCAACGATTACAATCAGCTTAAGATTTTTATCAATGGACAGCAGTATTCTAATTCTCAGAATTACGCAATCTTAGACGATTCCCTCAACCCAGTGGGCTCACTGGATTTCATACGCTCTGTAATGAAGGGGTCTGCATTCATGGAGGATGACAATTCCGCCGTGGTGCAGATTACTAATGATATGTATGAGTTCATCGAGAGCAATACCACAGCCACCGCTAATGGTGATGATATGGACCTGAAGCTGGCTCCATCTATTCATCATGGCGAACTCTACATAGGGCTTGAGGATCTGTGTAAGATATTCGATTATGAGTTCAACTACGATAAGTCTTCATACACTGTCAGCATCGATTATAACAGAGTCCCTAAGCTTCCAAATACATATGATCTCAGGGACACAGGAAGGGTCAGCACCATCAGGAATCAGGGTTCCACCTCTACCTGCTGGGCCTGCGCTTCACTGGAGGCTCTAGAGTCATCCCTACTGCCAGCTAAGCAGTATCTATTCTCGGTGGATTCCATGATTAATGACAATAGCTTCCATCTGGACGAGTCAGCTGGTGGCGAGTACACTATGGCCCTTGCGTATCTTTTAGCTTGGCAGGGCCCTATCGAGGAGCCTGAGTCATCCGATTCCATCATACCTGGACTGACCTCAGAGGATGAAGTTACGAATAATGTACACTTGCAGGAGGCTCACTTCTACGATTCGGAGAATCTGGACGATATTAAGCAGGCGGTATATCAGTACGGCGGAGTGTCTACATCTATATATGCCAGCGTTGCAACTTCCAACCTGACAGGTTCTAGCAGTTACAATTCCAAGACTAACTCATATTGCTACAGGGGCAATAACAAGCCTAATCACGATGTGGTAATCATAGGCTGGGATGATAATTATGAAGCATCTAACTTCAGTGCCACCGTGCCTGATGATGGGGCATTCATCTGTCAGAACAGTTGGGGCACAGGCTTCGGCGATGATGGAGTATTCTACATTTCATATTATGATTCTAATATAGGTAATCAGGCGGTATCTTATGTCAAGGTAGATACTAATGACACCTACAGCTACATCTACCAGAGCGATCTATGCGGATGGGTAGGCCAGGTGGGCTACAGCAAGGAGTGGGCATACGGTGCCAATACCTTCGTGGCTGATGCGGATCAGCAGATAGAGGCAGCGGGATTCTACGCCTTAGGAGACAATACTAACTACCAGGTATACTTTGTCCATAATTATGAGAACACAAGCACCCTTTCGGAAAAGGAACTAGTTGCCTCAGGCACAGTGGATAAGAAGGGTTACTATACAGTTAAGTTCAATTCGGCCAAGACAGTGACTAAGGGGGAGGATTTCGCCATAGTACTGTATGTCAATACACCAGATACACTTAGACCTCTTGCGGTGGAGTACGCTACCGATGCCATGACAGCGGCTGTGGATATCACAGATGGCAAGGGATTCATCAGCAACAACGGTCTAGATTGGGAGAATGTAGAGGATGTGGCAGAGGCTAATCTCTGCATCAAGGCATACGCTAATAATGTTATGGAAGTGTTTGAGTAATGGAACAGAAGTTGATGGGGGCCTTTACGGCCATAATTTTAATAGTAGCTATATCTATGAGTTGCTTGCTTATATATGTGCCTAACATGCATATCATTGCTTTGGAGGTGCAGGATAGCAGGCTCACTGGTGGCAGGGTATCTATTATGGATATGCTTACCTCCAGTGAGGAGCAGCTGGCTGAGCAGAGCGGAGATACTAGAGAGTCTATTCTTAAGGGACACCAGATCAGACTTACTCTTCCACAGAATGTCACCAGTGCCAGTGTAGATATCAACAATATCCATGTGGATAAGACTATATCCATCACCATCAATGGTATAGGCAAGGATTACTTTTCCAACTATCCTATTAGAGGAGCATCTGACAATATAGTAGATTTAACATATGACAGTGAGAACCTGATCGGTGAGATTGATATTACTCTCGATGATGTGAAGGAGGTTCAGATGACCTCCGAGGATGAGTATATTTATCTGGACTTCGTGGATCCACATCAGGTGTACGACTATGTGGTAGTGGTAGATGCAGGACATGGTTCTAATGTACCTGGCGCAACTAAGCAGGGCGTATGCGAGAAGGATCTGAATCTTCAGATTGTAATGGAACTTAAGAAGCTATTCGACAGGACTGATAAGAATATCGGCGTGTACTATACTCGTACCGATGACAGCAATCCTACCTTCGAGAAGCGAGTAGGACTAGCCAATGATTCCGAGGCAGATCTGTTTTTATCTGTGCACAATAATTCCACCGCTTCTGGTAGAATGTCATCAATAAACGGAACTGAGGTAATGTACGAGGGGGCAGATAGCACAGGTGCATCTAAGGAATTCGCCACCCTTTGTCTCAACCATCTATTAGAGGAGCTAGGGTCTAAGTCTAAGGGAACTGTAGTAGGTGATGAGGTATACATTATAAGGATGTCGGAGGCACCAGTAGCTCTAGTGGAGGTAGGATTCATGACCAACCACAGGGAGCTGGAGTTACTTCAGGATCAGGAATATCAAGCCAAGGCTGCACAGGCTATGTATGATGCAGTCATGGAATACTTATACGATTAGAAAGGTGAGAAGCATTGAAGACTAAGATTATTTTTGCAACGGGCAATGCCAACAAGATGCGAGAGATTCGTGAGATTCTCGGTGAGGATTTATACGACATCAAGTCCATGAAGGAAGCTGGTATCGATATCGATATAGTGGAGGATGGAACTACTTTTGAGGAGAATTCACTGATTAAGGCCAGAGCCATTTCAGGCTATGCTAAGGATGCCATTATCCTGGCAGATGACAGCGGACTTGAGATAGATGCCCTTAATAAGGAGCCTGGCATATACTCAGCTAGATACATGGGCGAGGATACATCTTACGACATTAAGAATGCTAATCTAATAGAGCGCCTGGATGGGGTAGAGAAGCAGGATAGGAGTGCCAGATTCGTGTGTGCAGTTGCAGCAGTTTTCCCAGATGGTAGTGAGGACTGCGTGCGAGGTACCATCGAGGGTTACATTGGCTGGGAGCCTATGGGAGCTAATGGATTCGGATATGATCCAATCTTCTATCTATGGGATAGGGACGTGAGCACAGCTAGCCTCAGCCCTGATGACAAGAATGCCATCAGCCACAGAGGACAGGCTCTTAGAATGATAAAGGAAGTAATAGTTAAGCATGAAGATACTGGTTGTTAGTGATAGTCATGGCTGCTCTGAGAATCTCAGGGATGCCATTCGTATAGAGAACCCTGACCGCATCTATCACCTGGGTGATGGACAGGGAGTGGAGGATAATCTCTGGATGATGTCAGAGGCACCTGCGGAATGTGTCTGTGGCAATTGCGATTGGGGAACTAATCTTCCTCGAGAGGTAGTACTTGAGGTAGGTAAGCATGTAATCTTACTTACCCACGGTCATTATTATGGAGTTAATTACGGCT
The DNA here is from genome assembly GCA_024691465.1 of Pseudobutyrivibrio sp. The sequence continues at coordinate 9,353 of JAILNO010000077.1, forward strand.
ATACAGATATAGCCGAGGCTGCCAGAGCTAAGGGCTGTGATATGGTCTTATATGGACACACCCATGTGCCTACCATAGATCACTATGAGGATCTCATCATTGCTAACCCAGGTAGCATTTCTTTTCCACGACAGAATAGTCGAGAACACACTTATATGACAATTTTAGTGGATAATGAGGGAGAGTTCAGAATGGATTTACACTCATTAGAGGAATACGACAGAGCAAATGGAAATTAAAATTGTGATATGTGGCCAGGAGCCTCAGAAAGAATATATTTTGATGGCCGATGAGCCTATTAAGTTCATAGATGCCATGGCTCAATTGGGACTTAGCTTCTACCGCCCATGTGGCGGTATTGGTAAGTGCCTTAGCTGTGGTATTAAATTCTCATACGGTGCACCTTCCATCAATTCAGATGATGAGAGGGCACTGGATTTTTCTGATATCAGAGCTGGTTGGCGACTGGGGTGCAAGTGCACCATCACCAGGAGCTGCAAGATCGAGGTGCCAGCGTCACTTTCTTCCGAAGTTACATCCGTACTAGATAAAGAGGTCCCAGAGGATGAGGATTTCGACAAAGATAATATAGCTATTGCAGTAGATGTGGGTACCACCACCATCGCTACAGCTGTAGTGGATCTGTCCACAGGCAAGATACTTAGACAGAGGAATTGTACCAACTCCCAGATTAAGTATGGCTCTGATGTAATCAGCCGTGTGAAGGCTTCCATGGAGGGCCATGATAAGGAGCTTATGGACAGCGTCAGAGGTGATTTGATAGCACTTGGCCGTGAGATTATAGGCGAGGATTACCTCATGAAGAGGATAGTCTTCAGCGCCAATACAGTCATGACCCACCTGTTCTTAGGATATACGGTAGATGGCTTGGCTAAGTATCCTTTCGTTCCATATACACTTGATAGTGTTAAGTTCGTGGAAAAGGGACGAGATATCTTTTTCATGCCAGGAATTAGTTCATTCGTGGGAGGAGATATACTCTCTGGATTGTTCTATCTTAATAATCTACAGAAGAGTAGAGGAACTTCATCAGATAAGTACCTACTGGTAGATTTAGGTACTAATGCGGAATTGGTTCTATACGATGGTGACACATACTGGTGCTCATCGGCCTCGGCGGGACCTGCCTTAGAGGGAGCCAGCCTCAGCTGTGGAGTGGCTTCAGTCAGAGGAGCCATCAATCATCTAAGTATCAATGACAGTAGATGCAAGTACACCACCATAGGTGGCGATAGGCCTATCGGTCTGTGTGGCAGCGGCGTAATCGATGTAGTACATGAGCTCCACCGCAATCACATCATAGACGATGGGGGCCTTCTGATAGATGAGTATTCTGAGAAAGGTTACCAGGTAGCAGATGGAGTAGTAATTACTGGAGAGGATATTCAGCAGGTACTACTTGCTAAGGCTGCCATATATTCAGCCACCTCACTGCTGGTGAAGGAGGCAGGTATTACCTTTGACGATATAGATCATCTGTATGTATCAGGTGGACTGGGAGCTACAGTTAGCGTGTGGGCTGCAGCAGGTATAGGGTTATTCCCTAAGGAACTGGTTGATAAGTTCGAGGCTGTGGGCAACACATCACTAAGAGGTGCCATAGATTTCATTATGAATACAGATGAGGCAGCCCTATACGATATTAAGGAGCATTCTAAGATAGTGATATTGAATGATAATCCTGAATTCGAGAGTCTGTTTCTGGATTCGCTTACAATTAGATAGTTAAAAATAGCCCTAGAGATAATCTCTAGGGCTTATATTATATCTGCTCTCCGTTGAGAACTAATAAGTCATCTGGTTCGATTGGAACACATAGGCACTTCTTGCCATCTACATAGGCTGTGGTGACATCGGCTGCCTTAAGGTCAGATACCTTGACTACTATGTCAGCTTCCTTGCCATCATCGGTGATGCCGCTGACTTCCTTGAGCTGCTTGGTAAGGTCTACCACGCGCTCCTTGAGTACATTCTTCTCAACTCGCAACTCATTATTCTTGAGAGCCTTCTCATCTAAGAGCTCCTCTGCAAGTGGAAGATGCTCCTCGAAGTAATTCTCGAAGTTGGCCTGAATCTTATCAACCTTCATATCAGACAGACCGGAATCCGAGAGGATATTGGCTACATCCTGTGGCTCAAGTACGATAGGCTCCTCAGGGCCTAAGCGCTCGGTCTCAACAGTGATGAAGTCTGACAGGTTCTGCTGAATATCAAGCTTAGTCTCAAGGGTTTCATCAGTCTCCTCACCCAGTGCCTGATTAAGCATGTTGTTGAAGGCGTTCTTCTTCTGAGTGGTGGTCTTCTTAGCTCCGCATCCGATACAGTTCTCCCAGAACTCCACATGAGGCTCCTTGGTATTCTTAGTGTACGCTAGGCATGCGTGTAAGTCGGTAGAGCGCTCTGTAAATGCAGGGAAAGTAAAAGCTGAATCAACAGGACCTACTACCCAGTCGCGGTTGCGGGCGCCGATACGGTTCTCGTCCTCTCTGTAGCCAAGAGCTGCCTTAGATAGCTGTACAGGGCAGATGGCACAGATGATATACTCGTATACTTCTTCAGATTCATCCAGTGTAAGATTATCTGTGGTCTTCATAGGTACGTCGTATGTATCATGGAAAAGTACGATCAGGAAGTTGCCTACATAATCGTATGACTCGATGATACGGTTATAGTACTCGATGAGTAGCTTCTCATCCTGCAGACCTGTCTCTCTCAGGCGCATTAGTAGATCGTGGCCACTGCCTTCCACCTCAGATTCAGGGTCAAAAGGTAACTCTAGCAGATTGTTTCCTAAAGTACCTGACATGGACTTGTTAGCAATCTCAAGATATTTGTGAAATTCCTCATCCTCCAGATTCAAGAAGGTCTCTTTGAAAGTGAGAACCATCTCTTTATTGGCATCTACATAGCAGCCAACCATCTTGTCGAAGTTGCAGGAATCTTTTTTAAAGCGTCGCTTTATCTCGTTAATTTCCTTCTTATTCATATAACTCACTCCTTATTTAGTCTGCGAATCCTATTATAAAGTTGCCCCAAAAAGATAGCAAGAAGTAATCCGAATAGGAAAATTTATTTTCAGATAGATTGATATATAGGAAGAAAAGATACAAAAAGCTTGACAATAAAAGTGTAAAAATTTATACTTCACCTAAGTAAAGAAGGAGAACAGCTATGGCATTTGCAGTTATGCTTAATAATCTCAATAATAACAATAATAATTCCGTGAATAATAATCAGGGAATTAATTTTATTGTGTTTGATGAGATTTAGTGTGTTCGATAACTGAGTTTTAAGAGCCTCATCAAGCGCGAGTTTGATGAGGCTTTTTTAATGAATAAAAGGACTCGGGTCGGTATATTTAACTTTCGTGTGCTAAAGCGTTGTGATATACTAAAACCTTGAGTGGCAAAAGTCAATAAATAATAGATAGGAGTAAAAAAATGAGCGTTAAAACCACAGACGTAAGAACACTTTCAAGAAATTATAATGATTTCGGAGGACAGGAAGTTACAGTATCTGGATGGGTTCGCAATATGCGTGATTCTAAGACATTCGGATTCTTAGTGCTTTCTGATGGTACCTTCTTCAATCCAATCCAGGTTGTATTCAATCAGGATAATATTAGTAATTTCGATGAGGTTAGACACTTAAATGTGGGCGCTGCTGTATATGTAAAAGGTATTGTTACCCTTACTCCAGAGGCTAAGCAGCCTTTCGAGATTCAGGCTACAGAGATTACAGTAGAGGGTCAGTCAACACCTGATTATCCTATTCAGCCTAAGAGACATACTATGGAATATCTTCGTACACAGACACACCTACGTCCTCGTACTAACACATTCCAGGCAGTATTCAGAGTACGTTCTCTATGCGCATACGCTATTCATAAATTCTTCCAGGAGCGTGATTTCGTATATGTACACACTCCACTTATCACAGGTTCTGATTGTGAGGGTGCAGGAGAGATGTTCCAGGTTACTACTATGGACCTTAACAACATCCCTAAGACAGAGGATGGCAAGGTAGATTTCTCACAGGATTTCTTCGGTCATGCTACTAACCTTACAGTTTCAGGTCAGCTTAACGGTGAGACATATGCTCAGGCATTTAAGAATATCTACACCTTTGGACCTACATTCAGAGCAGAGAATTCTAACACTACTCGTCATGCAGCAGAGTTCTGGATGATTGAGCCTGAGATTTCATTTGCAGATCTTGAGGATGATATGGAACTTGCAGAGGATATGATTAAGTTCATCATCAACTATGTATTAGAGCATGCTCCAGAGGAGATGGAGTTCTTCAACAGCTTCATCGACAAGGGACTTCTCGATAGATTACATCATGTAGCTACATCAGACTTCGGTCGTATCACATACACAGATGCAGTAGCTGAGCTTGAGAAGCACAATGATGAGTTCGATTACAAGGTATCTTGGGGCTGTGATCTACAGACAGAGCACGAGAGATACTTAACAGAGAAGGTATTCGGTAAGCCTGTATTCGTTACAGATTACCCTAAGGAGATTAAGGCCTTCTACATGAAGCTCAACGATGATGGCAAGACAGTTGCAGCTATGGACTGCCTGGTACCTGGTATCGGTGAGATCATCGGTGGTTCACAGCGTGAGGATGATTACGATGTCCTCATCAACAGAATGAAAGAGTGCGGACTTAAGGAAGAGGACTACCAGTTCTACCTGGACCTCCGCAAGTATGGAAGCAGCCGTCACGCAGGATTCGGACTCGGCTTCGAGCGCTGCGTAATGTACCTCACAGGCATGGGTAACATCCGTGACGTCATCCCATTCCCACGTACAGTAGGTAATTGCGACTTGTAGTCCGCCAGTTACATCGACAAGCATTAGTATTTCTCCGCTCGACAACACGTCTCGCTTGAGAAATCTAATAGCTTGCCTATTACTGGCTCCTTGGCAACTATTAACATGGCATCACAATATACTAGGCAAGCCCGATACTCCCAGGAGAGAGCATGAGCATCTAGGATGACGCCTAGCATGATTTGGCGGATTGGAGATCATATGAGTAAGATATATATTCCAGAGGGGTATACTTCGGCTTTGGATTTGAAGGAGACCCAGATTGCAATTAAGAAGGTTAAGGATTTTTTCCAGGCACAGCTTACAGCAGAGCTTAACCTTCACAGAGTTACAGCACCACTATTCGTTGAGCCTGAATCAGGTCTTAATGATAACTTAAATGGTGTGGAGCGTCCTGTTGCTTTCGGTGTTAAGGAGCAGGGAGATAAGGAAGTTGAGGTAGTTCATTCACTTGCTAAGTGGAAGAGGATGGCCCTTGGAAGATACGGATTCAATGTAGGCGAAGGTCTCTACACTGATATGAATGCTATCCGTCGCGATGAAGATACTGACAATATTCATTCGATTTATGTTGACCAATGGGATTGGGAGTGTATAATAGATAAGTCGGCTCGTAATGAAGAGACACTTAAGAAGTACGTTAAGAGCGTATATGCAGCACTGCGAGTTACTGAGAAATATATCGCTAATTCCTATGATTATGTTAAGTGCTTCCTTCCAGAGGAGATTCACTTCATAACTACTCAGGAGTTAGAGGATAGATGGCCTGACTTAGATGCTCACCAGCGTGAGTATGAAGCAGCTAAGGAATATGGAGCAATCTTCCTTATGAAGATTGGTGATTTGTTAGCATCAGGTGAGAAGCATGACGGACGTGCTCCTGACTATGATGATTGGCAGCTTAATGGAGATATCATTGTGTACTATCCAGTTGATGATATTTCACTTGAGCTTTCATCAATGGGTATTCGTGTTGATGAGGATAGCTTGGCATCACAGCTTGATAAGGCTGGCTGTCCAGAGCGCGCTAAGCTCCCATTCCAGAAAGCAATTTTAGATAAGAAATTACCATACACCATTGGTGGCGGTATCGGACAGAGTCGTATCTGTATGTTCTTCTTACGTAAGTGCCATATAGGCGAGGTTCAGTGTTCATTCTGGCCTGAGGAAGATGTTCAGTACGCTAGCGATAGAGGCGTAATAATCTTATAGAGATTTACCAAATAGTCCTGTATAAATTATGGGACTATTTTTCTGCGAAAAAGGAAAATAATTTCTATATCAAGTGTTTACTTTAAAACTTTACTGTGCTAAACTGTAGATAAACAAGCACAGGGGATTTGTGCGCCACAGAAAGACAAATGTCCATGCGATTTATTGCTTATAATTTAGGGCGGGTTATTGATTTTTAGAGTATTAGTAGGAGTATAACTTAGAATGAATAAGAAACTTGAAACAGCAGAGATGGATGAGCTCCTTAGAGCGATTCTTAGTCTTGAAACAGTTGAAGAGGCTTACGAATTTTTTGAGGATCTATGTACAGTTAATGAGATGGTAGCAATGAAGCAGCGTTTTGAGGTTGCTAAGATGCTTAGAGAGGAACGTACCTATCAGGATATCGCTGACGAGACTGGTGCTAGTTCAGCAACTATCAGCCGTGTTAATCGTGCACTTAACTATGGCAATGATGGTTATGATTTAGTTCTCAAGCGTATTGGAAGTTAATATACTTTAGTTCACGTAATAGTGGACAGACAAAACATCATAATTATGATAAAATATGAGATGTGGTTTTAAAAACCGCATCTCATTTTTGTGCTTATTTTTTGGGAGGAAGATATGGATAATTCGAGGAAGAGACTTAACGATATATTGCACATGCTTGCAGAGATAGATTATGTGCATCCAGAGGATATTCCTAATATCGATTTATATATGGATCAGGTTCTCACTTTTCTTGATCAGGAGCTGGGTACAGTTCGCGAGGCCACTGAAGACAAGGCCATGACTAAGACTATGATTAACAACTATACCAAGAATCAGATACTGCCTTCTCCTGAGAAGAAGAAATACTCTAGGGATCATATGCTTAATCTGATTTTCATATATTACCTTAAGAATTTCCTATCTATGAAGGATATTAAGAGTATCCTTGATCCTGTTAATGATAAGTATTTCGGTGGCAAGGAAGATATTAACTTTTATGACATCTATAATGAAATAGTTCGGATAGAGAGCAAGGTAGCTCGTGATGTAACTAAGGATATGATTCGCAAGTACAATGTCAGCAGAGATACATTCATGGATGTGGATGAGGAGAATCGTAACACCTTACAGGAGTTCGCTTTTATATGTGAGCTGTGTTTTGATGTGTTTGCTAAGAAGATGATGATTGAGCAATTCATAGCAGCCAGAGAGGAAAGAGAGCAGGAGTCGGATAGTACTCAAGAAAAGCCAAAGGAAAGTTAAAATTCCATGGCTAGATTTATCTGTATATGATAGAATAAATCAGAACAAATTTTCGAAGTTTTAGAAAAGGATTTTTTGTAATGGATTTAAGTATGTTGAATGACAAGCAGCGCGAGGGAGTTGTCACCACTGAGGGGCCAGTGCTTATATTGGCAGGTGCTGGCTCTGGTAAGACCAGAGTGTTGACTCACCGCGTTGCTTATTTAATAGAGCAGGGAGTGATGCCATATAATATCATGGCCATCACTTTTACTAACAAGGCAGCTCGTGAGATGCGCGAGCGTATTGATAATATAGTAGGCTTCGGCTCAGATGGTGTGTGGGTAGCTACATTCCATGCCAGTTGCGTTCGTATCCTTCGCAGATTCTGTGAGAATCTTGGTCAGGGATACACTAGCAATTTCACCATCTATGATACTGATGACTGCAAGACACTTATGAAGGACATATGCAAGTATCTTCAGATAGATACTAAGCAGTTCAAGGAGCGTACCTTTTTAAATGTAATCTCTGATGCTAAGAATAAGCTCATCGGACCTGAGGAGTTCAGTAACCGTGCAGTGGGTGATTATAATATGTCACGCCAGGCTTCAGTGTACAGGGAATATCAGGCTCGTCTTCGTCAGAACAATGCCTTTGATTTCGATGACCTCATCATGAAGACAGTGGAGCTTCTCAAGCTTGACCCTGAGGTGCAGGCATACTACCAGAACAAGTTCCATTACATCATGGTGGATGAGTACCAGGATACTAATGCAGCACAGTTTGAGCTGGTGCGTCTACTTTCTAGTGGCAGGGAGAATCTCTGCGTGGTAGGTGATGATGATCAGTCCATCTATAAGTTCCGTGGTGCTGATATTTATAATATTCTTAATTTCGAGCAGCATTTTCCTAATGCCCATGTAATTAAGTTGGAGCAGAACTATCGTAGTACTGGCAATATCCTAGAGGCAGCTAATAAGGTAATTGCCAACAATGAGGGCCGTAAGGAGAAGGCTCTTTGGACTGAGGAGGAGGCTGGAGATAAGATTGAGTTCCAGCAGTTCGACAGTGCTTACGAGGAGGCCAGCTATATAGCTAGCAATATAGGCTCTCATGTGCGCAAGGGTGAGGCAGAGTATAAGGATTGCGCTGTTTTATATCGTACCAATGCCCAGTCGCGACTCATCGAGGAGAAGATGATATATGAGGGCATCCCATACAAGATAGTGGGTGGAGTTAACTTTTACAGCCGTAAGGAGATTAAGGATGTACTTGCCTACCTTAAGACAGTTGACAATGGCTGTGATGATATAGCGGTGCAGCGTATTATCAATATCCCTAAGCGTGGTATCGGTGCAACTACTATTACTAAGGTTACTAACTTCGCCAGGGAGCGAGGTCTTAATTTCTATGAGGCCCTTACCCATGTGGAGGAGGTGCCATCTATTGGCAAGGCTGCTGATAAGATTAAGGGATTCACTAGCCTCATTGAGAAGCTCAGGAAGATTGCAGATGAGGAGAGTGTATCGGCTCTTGTTGAGGAGATTCTTGATCAGACAGATTATGTGGCAGAGCTGAAGGCAGAGGGTACTGACGAAGCTAAGGCCCGCATTGAGAATATAGACGAGTTACTTACTAAGGCAGTTGCCTATGAGAAGGATGCCAGGGATGATGGTTCAGAGCCTACTCTCTCTGGATTCCTTGAGGATGTTGCTCTAGTTGCAGATATAGATAGCTATGAGGAGAGTGATAATTACGTAGTGCTTATGACTCTCCATGGAGCGAAGGGACTTGAGTTCCCTCGTGTATATATGGCCGGCATGGAGGATGGGCTATTTCCTGGACAAGGGGCTATCTTCGATGGTGGCGGAGCTGATTCCGAGATGGAGGAGGAGCGCAGGCTCTGTTATGTAGGAATCACTCGAGCCAGAGAGCATCTCACTATGACCAGCGCGCGTATGCGTATGATTAGAGGTGAGACCCAGTTCTCTAAGATTTCCAGATTCGTTAAGGAGATTCCGCAGGAATTACTCCATGGCAATCTCTGGGAGCCTAAGCCTATGGAGGATTATTCTAGTACTCCTATAGGTGAGTATTCCGTATATCAGAAGCCTACAGGCGCTGGCAAGCCATTCATGGGCACCACATACGGATCTAAGAGCAGTGTCCCTACTACACCTGCCTATGGCAAGTCATTTACAGTAGGAAGCTCTACCACAGCAGTGGCTAATAAGAATGGCACTAAGATAGAGAAGTCCTCACTTGAATATGGTATAGGCGATAGAGTCAGCCATATTAAGTTCAAGGAAGGCACCGTGAAGGACATCATTGATGAGGGCCGTGACTATGAGGTTACAGTTGAGTTCGATGGTGTGGGTGTGAAGAAGATGTTCGCATCCTTCGCCAAGTTAAAGAAGATTTAGGAGTTTAATATGAAGCGTGGAGATATAGTTCAGGGATTAGTTACGAAGGTTTCTTTCCCTAACAAAGGAATCGTTGAGACAGCTGAGGGAGACCGACTTAGAGTTAAGGGGGTACTTCCAGGACAGACTGTTTCTGTTCGTGTGAAGAAGTCATCTAAGGAGAAGGCACAGGGTATGCTTCTGTCTGTAGATGCACCTTCAGAGCTTGAGATGGATACTCCTGCTTGCGTACATTTTGGCAAGTGCGGAGGTTGTACATATCAGTCCCTTTCTTATGAGAATCAGCTTCAGATTAAGGAGGGCATGATTCATGATCTGATGGCTCCTGTCATCGGCGAGGATGTATGGGCTGCTACCTATGAGGGTATCAAGGCCAGCCCAGAGCAGTTCGGATACCGTAACAAGATGGAGTTCTCCTTCGGAGATGAGATGAAGGACGGTCCACTCACACTTGGTATGCATAAGAAGGGCAGCTTCTACGATGTAGTCACTGTAGACGGCTGTCAGATTATCGATGCGGATATGCGTCGTGTACTTACTATTACACTCAATTATTTTAGTAAAGCTAATCTGCCTTACTATCACAAGAATACTCATGAGGGATACCTTCGTCATCTGCTGGTTCGCAAGGCTGTTAAGACTGGAGAGATTCTAGTTGATCTAGTTACTTCTACTCAGATTAGCTCTCTTTATGAGATAGCACTTCTTGCAGGTTGGAAGAAGGCGTTAGTAGATTGTCCAGATTGGGATGGCAAGATAGCAGGTATACTACATACTAAGAACAATCGCGAGGCTGACGTGGTATGTGATGAGGGTACTGAGATACTCTATGGTCAGGGACACTTCACTGAGGAGCTCCTTGGTCTTTCGTTCACCATTACACCATTCTCATTCTTCCAGACCAATTCACTAGGTGCTGAGGTACTTTATAGTACAGCCCGTGATTTCATTGCAGCAGGCGCTGATGGTGCTGAGGTGTATGACCTATACTCTGGCACAGGTACCATCGCTCAGGTAATTGCTCCAGCGGCTAAGCATGTTACTGGTGTGGAGATTATAGCTGAGGCTGTTGAGGCGGCCAAGGACAATGCTAAGCTCAATGGCTTGGAGAATTGTGACTTCATCGCAGGTGATGTACTCAAGGTACTAGATGACATCGAGGAGAAGCCAGATTACATCATCCTGGATCCACCTAGAGATGGCATACATCCTAAGGCATTAGATAAGATTATTGATTACGGCGTAGATTCGCTAGTATATATTTCATGCAAGCCTACCAGCTTAGCCCGCGACCTGGAGGTATTCTTGGCTCGTGGATACGCTGTTAAGCGCCTGGCATGTGTAGATATGTTCCCAGGCACCTACCATGTGGAGACGTGCGTACTTTTGTCCAAACTTGATAGCGCCAAAAACCACGTAGAATTCGAGCTTTCTGGCGATGAACTTGATGTAACTTCGGCAGAAAATAAGGCGACATATCAACAGATAAAAGATTGGGTACAAAAAGAGCGTGGCTTAAGCATCAGTTCTTTGAATATTGCCCAGGTAAAGCGCGCACATGGCATAATAGAGCGTGAAAATTATAATGAAGCTAAATCTGAAGACAGTAGACAGCCAGGCTGCCCAGAAGTTAAATGGAAGGCTATTGAAGAGGCGTTGAATTTTTTTCAGATGATATAAAAGAGAAAGTCACAAGAAACAAAACTGTTTCCTGTGACTTTTTTAATAATACTTATTCAGTGCCACCTTCGTTGCTTTTAGAACATCCTGTAACACCTTTGATTCTTGAGGTGTGCAGCTATCTATAAAACTAGATATTTCAGGTTTTATCTTATTATGTTTTTGTGTTTCCGTTTCAAATAATAATTCATCAGTTGACACATTTAATTCTTGAGCAATATCAACCAAAACTTGAAGGCTTAATTTTGTATTTCCTGTTTCTATGTGACTCATATGAGTGGTTGAAATATCAATTCTAGAAGCAAGCTCCTCCTGTGAGAGTGCGTGTGCTTTTCTTATAGTTCTAATGCGTTGTCCAATTGTATAATAATTAATTTTAAACATTCTGTGAAATACCGCCTATATAGTTTATGGTTAATTGAATTATATAGACAATGGAGTTAAAATATAATAAATTGTATAGGCAAATATATGCTCATATGGTTAAAATGATAAAAGGGGATATTATGGCATTAAAGTTAATAAAAGAGAATAAGAAGTCTCTAGTGTATGAAAATGATATATACATTATCAAAGAGAAGGAAGTACAAGGTGGATATTATGTGCGAAATGGTGCTGCTAAGAATCCATATTATGATGTTGAAAAAGACGAAAATGATCAAATATGGATAGGTGATGCAGTTACACTTGAGATAACTAATAAAAAGAATGGTAAAAAATGTCAAAAGAAATGTCTGCAAGGTCACGGGGCGGCATATGATTTTCAAGATGCATTAGATGGAAAAAATCCAAAATTTAAAGATGTGATTAAAAAATTGGAATAAACAAATAAATTTTTGTTTGTGGAGGCATGATTATGCGATTTAGCAAAAATGATATAGTTAAGAAAAATGAGAAAGGCGTAGTTACTTACTATATTATAACGGATGTTAATAGTAGCAACTATCATGGAATTAAGGGACGATTTCTGGGGGATTACGAAGAGGAGTTTTGCAGATACCCTTATAGTACAATTTTTCAACAGAAACCATCATGTCGGGATTTGCTGAAGCAGTATTTTTGTATTAAAGAGAGGGTAATAGAACCGATTTTAGAAGATAATCTTGAAATCGTTGGTACGGTTAATTCTGATAATATTCACAGAGATATAAACGAAGTTTTTGGAAATAATAATGATGAACAAAAGTAGAAGTTATATTAGGTTTTAGAAAGAAGCGCTACACTACAGTGATTAATACTAATAATATTAGGATATTCATTATTGGAAGGAGGATTAAAAATATGTTGCTTAAAATTATAGGGATTATTGTTATTATTTTCATTGTATTGGCAATAATCGAAGCCATTATGGAAAAGGTGGAGGAAAAGAAAGAGGCTAAAGAAGAAGCTGAGTGGGAAGCATACATAAAGACTCCTGAAGGCCAAGCTGAAATGAAGAGAATTGAGGAAGAAAAAGAGAAAAGGGCAGAAGAAGAAAGAAAAAAACAGGAAGATGCAAAAAAAAGAAGAGAAGATTATATACGTTCAATTGATGAAGATTGGATTAACTGTATACCTTTACTTAACCATAATAGTGATATGAGCATTGAAGAATGTAGAGATTGTGTTTATGATGCAGAAAAATTAGTTAGGTTATATCTTGAAAACATAATTGCATATAAGAATAAGTTCAAAAAAAATGAAGGCGGAATGATAATAAAAGATACACTTACAAAGATTGATTATGACCCTGAAAAAAATTCTATTGTATTGATTTTTGGTGATGGGAAAATAGTTAATAATCAGAATCAGTCTGTTTATAGAGAAATATCTGTAGGGATGGCTATTGATGAAAGAATGAATTTTACTTCGGAATCATATAGTAACTTGAAATTGGGTGAAGAATTAGTTGTAGTTGCAGATTATTATGATGCTGATCATAATGGATTCTATTTTACACAAGGAGTGCTTCTAGTAAGTAATGGCAAATTTTTTGAGCCAACGAGAGAATTGGTCATTAAACTGTATGACAAGCTGAAAGCCTAGTAGTAGGTTCATAGCTTCATTGATTAAAAAGGATGTAGAAATGTTATACGGTCTGATTATCTTTTATACCATTCTAGTATGGGTAATATATCATTCTATATTTATAGTTATATATCGTAATGTCGGACGCGGAATTATTAAAGAATTAACCACATCTCTTTTATTTGCGGTAATTTTGACAGCAGTGACGGTGACCTACTGGAAAGCTTTAATAATTATAATAGCAGTAGTTGGAGCATTTTTTATTATTAAAGCTCCTGGTAAAACAAAAATCGTAGTTTTACTAGTAACAGGAGCCTTGGTAGCATGTGTATATTGGGCTGGTCAAGAATATCTTGAACAGTATGCTTCTAAAAACACAGAAGAAAAAAAAGAGCTCACTGATGAAGAATTTGTAAGTGCTGTCGAGGAATTAGAAAAATACTCTATTGTATGTAACTCGAATTCTTCATCAGAGGGATTTGTATGCCAAGATTCAACATATGTATCACATGATAATGGTATTATTTGGATTAATATGGAATATTATCCAAATGAATGGAACCCATATAGGATTGACATAGATGCATATTTTACAACTGATGGTTCTCTTGATACAAGGAGATTGTATCAATCATTTTATAGTGAAGATAGTCTTTTTCCGGCATATTTTATGGCACCTGAGGATGAAACTTTTAACGAAGAGTATTCCTTGCTAGTAAATGGAGATGGAACTGTCACGATAGAGTATAAGGAAGATGACATTAATATCTCTGGTAAATATAGTTTGGCTACAGCAGAAGATGTTAAAGAATATAATGACTTACGTCAAAGTTTAATAGATGAATTAACAGCCCAACAGGAGGGAGAAGCTGCCAAAATTCATCATCATGAGTATTGTTATAAAAATAATGGCGATAACACACACACTGTATATTGCGCAGATGATAGTTGTGATTATAGCGAAGTTCAGAATTGTAGTTTTATCAATGGAACTTGCCAATACTGTGGTTATACATATCATTTAAGAGATGTGAAAATGCAAGAAGGAGATTACTACTCTCCGTACAGTGAAGAAAGGAAAGTAAGTCTTTGGTATGATGATAATGATCAGCTTCATCTATCTTATAAAGATGACAATATAGACGATGATGTAGTCTTAAAATACAATGAAATGTCTTATGGAATGTATATAGGTGATACTGCAGATGGAACGCATTATTTGTTAGAGGCTGGTTACTATGGTGCATATAGTGATTCTAATCCAGATGATATTTATGTAGTAAGACAAACTGAATTAGGACGGGAAGATTACACATTATATTTAATAGAAGCCGAAAAGGAGGATTGACTATTATGAAACGAATTTTATTAGCTCTTCTCACATTAGTTTTTGTTGTTAGTGTAATTGGCTGTGGAAATAAATCAAGCGACTCTGGCGAAACTAAAAGTGTTACTTTGACATTTGATTATGAAAAACAAAGTGGTTTGAATTACAATGATGATGCTAAAGTTTATGTAGATGATACTGAGATAGGAATCGTTACGTATGGAACCGTTGGAAATGTTTTTGTTGAGGATTTGACAGAAGGAAAACATACGTTAAGACTGGTTAGTGATACTACATTAAGAACAAATAAGAGCAATAAGGTAAAAATTGAAGTAGGAGATTCTACTGATTTTAAGCTGATTATTTCTCAAAGTTCTATGTGGGGACTAAGATTATCATTGGATGAGTAGAAATCGATGTGTAAGAAATAGCGAGGGCATCTTAGCTCTCGCTATTCTTCTTATTTCGTTCTGTAAAGAGTCTGATACGTCTAGTATTTTTCTTAGCTTTAAGCATTTCTTTATATTTCTTTGAGCGATGCATTAATTTTTTGAATGCATTATATTCATCTGCTGGAACAGAGGCAGGATTAATGCCACTGGTTGAGCAGAATGAATTAAAGTATAGTCTTTCAATTTCTTCATCTGAATCTTCAGTAGATATTTGGATAGTTGGTAGATTAATCTGTACTATATCTTTTAAAGAGGTATCTGTAGCTGTTTTAGAATCTGTTACAAAAGTACTTGACCAGGTCAGCCTAAGATAAACAGCATTTTATTTCAAAGAAAAAATGAGCATTTACATCGAATTATTTATAAAAAACTAACAGGCCTAGCGATAATTCACAGGGCCTGTTTTTACTAAAGAGCGATGTCGTTTACAGCTGCTATGGGGTATCATAATTTGATGTCATACAATATATGAATCTTATAAAGCGTATATGAAATTTCGTAATAAGAAAGCAAAGTAGAGCATTGAAGGGTAGCATGAGGTGTGATAAAATAAATTCACTAATGTGAATATTATATAGGTGAATTATAAAGCGAGGTATCACTCATGATAATTAGTGAAAGAATTATAAAAGTTTTAAAAGATCGAAACATGACGCAGGCAGAGTTTGCAAAGCAGGTGGGGATTTCTACAAGCACTATAAGCGAATGGAAAAAGAGAAAGACTAATCCTACTGTAGAAAAGATAATGGATATTTGTAATGTTTTACAGATTACTCCAGAGCAGCTTCTAACAGGAAAAGGAATTGAGGATGAAGAGGAAATTGCAGCTGCAAGGCCAGAAAGTAAATTCACTCCAGGCGATGTTCAGATGATTAAAGATTATCACAATCTTAAGGAAGAACAGCAAAAGAAACTTATGGCATATATGGAGGCACTGAAGAAGATAGAGAGCCTTGAGGATATGTAGTTAAAATTATTCGATTAAAAATTTGGAGATGAAACTTGAGGTCGAAAATTTCGACCTCAAGATGAAGGGAAGGTGGATATAAATGATAAAGTGGCTCTTTTTCGATTTGGGGTCGACTTTGATCGATGAAAGTTTATGTACGGAATATCGCTTGAGGGAACTGTTAAAGCAGCCTAATGCGCCTGATCGAAAAACACTGGAACGTCGTATGGTAGAA
>JAILNO010000125.1 GCA_024691465.1 Pseudobutyrivibrio sp.
GCACATACTGTGAAGCCTGACATCTCATTCTTAACATAGCAGAGATATACAGGATGGCCCTGAGCATTACTAATGTAGAAACCAGTTCTATCATCAGATGTCATGTATGGTGATGAAGAGAAGTTAGGTACTTCATCATCGCCTGCGATGGCATAATCTGAGTGAGATACAAGTGTAGCTGTCTTATCTACGAGGAATGCCTCGTCTGCATCCGCAGCAAGGATCTCATGGATGTCGTTAGGGTCAAGTGTCTTATGTACTACACCGATGATAGTTTTCTCGTCGTTATCATAGATAGGTACGGCAATACAAATATTACGGGTATTAGTTACAGAACTAACGAATACATTAGATACGTAGGTGTGGCCCTGCATAGCACCCTGGAAGTAATCTCTCTCAGCGATGTTCTTTAATTCGCCTGAGTCACTTCGCATAACCATATCACCGTTTGTATTAGACATAACGATAGTATTGTCATCACCGAATGATTCGTTGATTTTTACCATCTGATCCTGAAGAACTGCTGGATCTTCTAACTCGCCTTTGAGAAAAGCGATGGTCTGCTGAGATGCAGCGAAGCTTGTAAGTGATGTCTCACTTCTAGTAAAGATTTTGTCAATTTCTGACTCAATATATTTGGCTTGCCAATCTAAGTTCTGTTTAGCAATATCCTTGGCAGTTGATGTTGAGCTATAGTAGCTAATTGCTACAGCTGTTAATAGTGGAACGATTGCCACTAAAAGCATGATTGAAATAAGTTTAGTTTTTACACTGTGGTTTGAAGTTTTGGTCTTTCTTAACTTCTTCATAAATCCTCCTTGATTCTAAAAACTTTTCTTCCTGAAATTTTGACTTCTTGTAAGGATTAAAATGAACTCTTACAATAGTCTGGCGTTATTTTTAACACGCAAGGTCGCATATTAACATGGATTTATAACGGTGTATAGTATTTATAGTATATTTGGCATAAACAATTAGTTGATGGTAATAAACATCGAGTTTCAGAGGAATCTAAAGTTACAATTTATGGCCTAACCAAAGAGCCGTTTTTATAACATTTTTTCTCAAGTAATGTTATAATAAGATGGATTGCAATTTGTCGTAGGGTCATAAGGATTCGTGGCGATTATATATTTAGAGAATAGATAGGTGTAATAGACTTGAAGAACAAGAATACTATTAGGAAAATAGAGAGCGTCATTGAGCTCGTCATAATGGCTATAGCTTATTATTATGTATGGAAGCACATGATTTTCGATAGTGATTACTTCTACCCATTCTTGGGTCGTGGTAAGTACGTGCTCATGGGAATCTACTTCATACTCATGCTTGTGATTATCCATCTGTGCGAGGGATTCAAGTACGGCATCCTCAAGATTGCAGATGTGCTGTTCTCCCAGTGGATTGCCATATTCATAGTCAATGCAGTGACATACCTGCAGCTCAGTCTTATGGCTAATATCATGATTCCAGTTAAGCCTATATTGTTGCTCACGCTGGGAG
This sequence comes from Pseudobutyrivibrio sp., assembly GCA_024691465.1. The sequence goes on from JAILNO010000125.1 coordinate 1,504, forward strand.
ATTTCGTGATATCAGGACTGTGCGTATATATTTTCTTTGCTATATACGAGCGCAACTCTAAGGCCAGCAAGCTACTTATGGTATATGGTAACAAGGAGTCCGTAGGACTCAAGCTTAAGATGGACACCCGTGCCGATAGCTACAATATTAAGAAGATTGTCAGTATCGAGGAGGGGATGCCAGCCATCATCGACATGCTTAATGAATTCGATGGCATAGTTATCTCAGATGTAAGCGCCCAGGAGCGTAATGATCTGCTCAAGTACTGCTATATGCATGAGATTGAGACATACATTACACCTAAGATTTCCGATGTAATTATCTCTGGTGGAGAGGGAATCCACCAGTTCGATACACCACTTGTAATGATTAATACTACTGGCCTCACACCAGAGCAGGAGCTTGTGAAGAGATTCTTCGATATAGTGCTGTGTTCTGTGGCTGCAGTGGTTCTATCACCGCTGATGCTTATTGTGGCTCTGGCTATCAAGCTGGAGGATCACGGCCCAGTATTCTATAAACAGGCTCGCGTTACTAAGGATGGCAAGATATTCGATATCCTCAAGTTCCGCAGCATGGTGGAGGATGCCGAGCAGCGCCCAGCCACTGATGATGACGACCGCATCACCAAGGTAGGCCATGTCATCCGCGCTACCCGTATCGATGAGCTACCACAGCTCTTCAATATTATTAAGGGAGAGATGTCCATCGTCGGTCCTCGCCCTGAGCGCACCGAGCACGTGGAGAAGTACACCGCTGCCATTCCTGAGTTCGAATTCCGAAGCAAGGTCAAGGGCGGCCTCACAGGCTTCGCCCAGATATACGGCAAGTACAACACCTCCGCCTATGACAAGATTAAGCTTGACTTAATGTACATCGAGAATTATAGTTTCCTTCTCGATATCAAGCTCATCCTCATGACTATCCGCATAGTCTTCAAGAAGGAGAGCACCGAAGGCTTCGATAAGGTCGTGTCGGTGGATGAGATACTAAAGGATCTCGAGAAATGACCCAAAAGGATGGATGCGAAGCATACAACTTTTGCGGTCTAGTAAGCGAAGCTTACATTGGGAGCTTGTAAGAGTAGAAGGGATGCGGAGGATATTATGGCAATTTATGTTTCTAAGATTAAAAGAGAATACCAGCGCTGTACTCAGTGTGTTATGGATACTACAGATTCCATGATCGAGTTTGATGAGGAGGGAGTGTGCGACCACTGTCGTAACTTCGAGAAGAACATCAAGCCTTACTGGAATCCTAATAAGGAGAATACCGAGGAGCTTCAGAAGGTAGCTGCCCAGATCCGCAAGGATGGCGAGGGCAGGGATTATGATTGTATCCTGGGTATGTCAGGTGGAGCCGATAGCTC
>JAILNO010000235.1 GCA_024691465.1 Pseudobutyrivibrio sp.
ACACTACCTAGCTTACCTACGAATGCAATGTTATTCATACCTTCTATGTTAGACATAGTAGCTATGAGAGTCTTGTACTCGCCATTAGTATTGCTGAGTCTGAATGAGCCTAAGAGCTCGCCCTCAGCAGAATCTTTATGAACTTCTATCATGGACGCCTGATCGGTCTTGTATGTGATGCCGATTGTGGCAAGTCCCTTATCAAAGTTGAGGTCCTTAACGAGGAAATAGTCTCCTGGATCAATACTGGACACTACTTTACCACCGTTATCCTCGATTATTTCTACACCGGACTGGCCAAAAGTAACTTCCGCCGGAACGGTATTATATGGATTGAGATGTGGAGCCGCCTGCACGCTTATGGCAGGTGATATGAAAAGCCCCGTGGTCAATACCATACTTAAAATCATTGGTATTCTTTTTTTCATTTAAAACAAACCTCCCTTAAAAGTTGTTTCATGATTTGTTAAGTACTTGTTACGCTCGAGCAATATTACTGTAACAAATACGTAACATTTATGCAACAGAAAAATAACACAGAAATTTCAAAATGGGCAAAAATCCCCATAACCACAGTGCTTTGCGGCTGTAAAATTTTTTTAGACTTTACACAGACTTTACCTGGACTTTAACTGTAGGGTATAATCGGAATTAAGAAGACAGGAAGAATATAGGTATATGGTTAATACAGATAAGATAGTTGAAAAAGTCATATTAGTAGCAGTGTGCGAGGGAGATGAGGCAGAGGCTAGAGATTCTCTCCATGAGCTAGGCGAATTGTGTGAGACTGCAGGTGCCCAGGTGGTGGGTGAGATTATGCAGAATCTGGAGCGCAGGAACCCAGGCACATATGTGGGCTCAGGCAAGGTTGATGAGATAGCAGATCTCATATGGGAGACTGAGGCCACAGGTATCGTGTGCGATGATGAGCTCACTCCAGCCCAGATGCGCAATCTGGCAGATGCACTTGATACTAAGGTTATGGATAGGACACTTATTATCCTAGATATATTTGCAGCCAGAGCTGGTACAGCTGAGGGTAAGATTCAGGTAGAGCTGGCTCAGCTTCGTTATGAGATGACCCGTCTGACAGGCTTCGGTAAGAACATGTCCAGAGTGGGTGGTACTGCAGCAGGTGGCGGTGGAGCTATCGGTACCAGGGGCCCTGGTGAGAAGAAGCTTGAGATGGACAAGCGTCTCATTGCAGGTCGCATATCTCAGCTTAAGAAGGAGCTTAGTGATGTGGTTAATCATCGTGAGCTCACCAGATCTAAGAGACAGAAGAACGGCGTGCCAGTTGCAGCCATAGTGGGCTACACTAATGCGGGCAAGTCGTCACTTTTAAATAAACTCACCGATGCTAACATATTGGAGTGGGATGCGCTGTTTGCCACACTTGATCCTACCACTAGGGAGTTGCTTCTTGATAATGATCAGAAGATACTTTTGACCGATACAGTAGGATTCATCAGGAAGCTTCCACATCATCTGGTGGATGCCTTCAAGAGTACCCTTGAGGAGGCTAAGTACGCTGACTTCATCATACATGTGGTAGATGTGAGCAACCCTCAGATGGACAGACAGATGGAGATAGTCTATGAGACTCTTGATAAGCTAGGGGTCAGTGACAAGCCAGTGCTTACTATATTTAACAAGGTGGACAAGCTTGCAGATGAGCTGGATTATCATGATCTAAGGGCTGATTACACAGTCCACACATCAATTAAGACAGGCAAGGGACTTGATAAGGTTAGAGAGGTACTTGCAACCATGATGCGTGGCGGCAAGGAATATATAGAGAGATTAGTTCCATATACTGAGGCTGGAAGTATTGCGAAGATTCGAGAGAATGGTGAACTTATTTCAGAAGAGTATAGAGAAGATGGCATTTTTATAAAAGCATACATTTAATTTACTCGTTTTTTACGAAATTCTTAGACATTATTTACTTGTCATGGTATGATATCTAGGGACAAAAAAGAGGATTAAATTTTTACTTTTCGTGAAGGAAAAGTACGGTAGAAGGAGAAAAAATGACAATTTCAGAAATCATATCTCTTTTAGGCGGAGTGGGCTTATTCCTATTTGGTATGTCTATCATGTCCACTGGTCTGAAAAATAGCTGCGGTGATAACCTTCAGGTTATTCTTGAGAAGGCTACTACGAATAAGTTCGTAGCAGTTCTGGTTGGTATAGCTATGACGGTTCTTGTTCAGAGTTCATCAGCTACTGATGTTATGGTTATCGGCTTCGTTAACTCAGGCATGATGACATTATCACAGGCTATTGGAGTTATCCTAGGTGCTAATATCGGTACCACTATCACAGCTCAGATTACAGCTTTTAATATTGCTACATTCACACCATTCTTACTTTTCATTGGTGCTGTTATGTATCTATTTATGAAGAACAATCTTACCAAGCACGTGGGCTCAGTTATCATGGGATTCGGTATGTTATTCCAGGGTATTACTATTATGAAGGCAGCCATCGCGCCACTTTCACAGTCTGCGATGTTCGTTAACTTCTTAAGTACACTTAGCAACCCATGGCTTGCATTTGTATTTGGTATTGGTTTCACTGCACTCTTACAGAGTTCATCATCATCAACAGTTATCTTCCAAGCCTTCGTGGTACAGGGATTACTTGACTATGATGTGGCGGTATATCTTATCATCGGTGCCGCTATCGGTTCCGTTACACCTAACCTCTTAGCTTCACTTACAGCTAACAGGAACGGTAAGCGTTCTGCAATCCTTAACTTACTTTTCAACTTATGCAGAGCACTTGTTATTGTAATAGTTATCCATATCACACCACTGCTTTCATGGATTCAGTCCACATCAGCAGATCCTGGTCGACAGATAGCTAACACACATACAGTATTCGCTATTTTAGCAGTATGTATTCTGTTCCCATTTACAGATTACATTATCAAGCTTACATATATGTTTATCCCAGAGCTTCCTGAGGAGACTCGTGCTGCTGAGGATAGACAGCTGGTATTCATGACACAGGTCAACAATGTACCACCTAACATGGCAATTCATCAGGCTCAGCTTGAGGCTGCTCGTATGGGCGCTATCGCAGCAGAGAATTTTGAGCATGCCATCGATTGCTTCTTCGATTACTCACCTGAGAAGGTGGAGGATGTTGAGGAGCGCGAGGAGACAGTCAATATCCTCAACCACGCTATTCAGGATGCCATGGTTAAGTTACAGGCTCTGGACCTTACTCCAGAGAATCTTCGTCGTATATCTGCAATCACCATTGCAGTTACAGATATAGAGCGTATCTCCGATCATGCTGAGAATATCATCGAGTACGCTAGCCGCATGAAGAGCAAGAAGACCAAGCTCTCTAAGAAGGCTAACAAGGAGCTCAAGGACATGGCCGACAACTCAATGGAAGTAGTCGAGCTCGCCATCGATACCTTCGCTTCAGAGAACTATGATAATCTCCCTAAGATCGAGAAGATCGAGTCTAAGGTAGACAAGCAGGAGAAGCAGCTCATCAACCACCATGTAGAGCGACTCATGGAGAACAAATGCGAGCCTATCGCGGGTGTAATCTTCTCAGACATGGTTACTGACTTAGAGCGATGCGCTGATCACGCTATCAATATCGCATACGCTCTCAAGGAGCATGATTAATAATCCTGGCTACGCCAGGCACCTGGTACATCCAGATTCTTATAGTGTAATTACTGGCGGCCCTCGGGCCGCCTTTTTTAGTGGGGGAGTGGATGCTGTTAGGTCCCGTGGGGCAGGGAACATAGGGATTTAAGAATAAACTAATTTCTATGTCTATTCTTGGATTTTTGACCGGGCAAAACTGGGAGAAGACATAGGGATTCAAGAAAAAGGCAATCCCTATGTCTGAAAGAGAGTGAGAGTATGGCTGGAGACATAGGGATTCAAGAAAAAGCTAATCGCTATGTCTGAGCAAAGAGAATAGGCATGACGTAGACATAGGGATTAGGCATATTTCCTGAAATATATGTTTGTGACTGTTAACAAGCTATATTTCAAAAAGAAAAAGAGATGACTTCTTGTGGGCAACTTAAGGAAAATGCCCACAAGAACTTGGCTTTGCCAAGCAATATTTTCTTTCAGAAAATATTGGTCAGATACGATTCCTGTTTTTCTGATGAAAAACAAGAATCTATATATTTTAAGCTGACTAGCTTAAAAATATGTCTTTAGAGAATTCAAATTACTGGGGATGGGGAGCTGGAACATATTAATCTGATTTAATAGCAATAAAATATGTCAATTACTTAATCACAGCCTATGACAGGATGAAGATAAACATATTAATAGTTAATTCTTCCTGTTTAATATGTTTTAGAAGTGGTTTTGAATTATAATAATTAAATAGTAATAGACAGTTAGGAGAAGCTATGAAATATAATGTGAATATCAATGGACTAGAGGTGGAAGCGAGCTACAGTGATGCCTCCGTAGAAAACATAATCAATCCATTGCTGCAGAAGCTGTATGAGCTGCATGAGCAAAAGGGACGCAGAATCCTTGTGATGCTGGCGGCGCCTCCAGGGGCGGGCAAGAGTACATTCGTGGATTTCCTGGAGAGGATGGCTGTAGAGCAGGAGGGGCGCGGGCTCAAGCTGCAGTCCGTCGGCATGGATGGATTCCACAGACGTCAGGAATATCTCACCAGCCACACCACTATGAGAGATGGCCGCGAGATCATGATGGTTGATATCAAGGGGGCTCCAGAGACATTTGATCTGCAAAAGTTACGAGCCAGCGTAGAGTCAGTGACTGCAGGTGATGAGTGTGGTTGGCCAGTGTATGATAGGACACTTCACAATCCTGTGGAAGATGCAATTGCAGTGGATGGGGATATCGTAATTCTAGAGGGGAATTATCTGCTCCTTGATGAGGATGGCTGGAGGGATCTAGCTAGTTATGCAGATTAGACCATCTCACTTACAGCAGATGAGCAAGTCCTCAGGAATAGACTGATTGATCGCAAGGCCAAGAGTGGCAACTCCATAGAGGATGCTACCAGCTTTGTAGATTTCAGTGACATGGCTAATGTGAGATTGTGCCTTAGTAAATCTAAGAAGGCTGATTTAGTAATTGACATAGATGAGTTCAATTAATTATTCGTAACTTTTTCCTGCAGATAAATATGTATTGATTAATTGCGCACAACGTATTATAATCTCTTTAGTTGAATAAGAATCTTCAGGGCAAGGTGCGAGAGCGAGAGCTTTCAATTCCTGACCGGCGGTATAGTCCGCGAGCCTCATGGCTGAACTGGTGTGATTCCAGTACCGACAGTATAGTCTGGATGGAAGAAGATGCACATTTTTGTAGTGTTTCACGCCCTGACTTTTGGTCAGGGCTTTTTTATTACATTATTCACCTCCTACAAATATATGTATCACATGAA
>JAILNO010000053.1 GCA_024691465.1 Pseudobutyrivibrio sp.
ACAGAGGATGGAATCCAGCCTAACACAGTATCAACAATCCATTGTTGTTTGCATCCGGCATTTGAGATGGCTGTGCGTGACGATATTATAAGGAAGAATCCCTGTCATGGAGTTCTCGGAGAGCTTTCAAACGATTTTGGAAAGAACAGAGGAATTAGAAATGCTCTTACAATAGAGCAACAGCAAGCATTCATGAATTATATGGATGGACATGAAGTGTACGACCATTGGTGGCCAATCTTCATGATTCTACTTGGAACAGGCTGCAGATGCGGAGAATTTATAGGTCTTCGCTGGCAGGATATCGATATGGAAAAGAGAACCATTGATATCAACCACAGCTTAGTGAGAGTTAAGAGACATCGTGGTGATCCAGCCAGAAGGCTTGGTGTATCTCTTCCAAAAACAGAAGCTGGTATTCGTGTGATTCCGATGCTTGATCAGGTGCATGATTGCTTCGAGCGTATATATGAAGAGCAGCTTGTTACTGGATTTAATGAGACCGAGATTGAAGGTATGAGTGGTTTTATCTTCAAGAATGCAAATGGAGATGTCCTTTGCGAACAGAATCTCAATTCAGCAATTAAGAGAATAGTTACTTCATATAATATGGAAGAGGAAGTGAAGGCTGCTAAAGAGAAGAGAGAGCCGATGTTGTTACCAAACTTCTCAGTGCATTATCTGAGACATACCTTTTGCACAAGATTCTGCGAAAACGAAACAAACGTGAAAGTAATTCAGGCGGTTATGGGGCATAAGAACTTCAAGACAACGATGGATGTCTATGCCGAAGCCACCGGAACTAAAAAACAGGAGGCAATGCAGAGCTTATCTGCAAAGTGGAAGGAATTCTAAGAAGAGGCCTCCTTATAGACCTATCAGAATGGAAATGACCTACTTTTGACCGCTTTTTCATTCTGAATAATTACCAATAATACTTTGATGATTTGGGCATGAATTATCGATTATACCTAATAATTACCGATAATGGGTAATAAGGGGCTATGAAGTAAGGATTGTTGCACTTATGCCATACGTACAGGATTAATATGTATGATAGAAGCACTCTCTAAGGAAACTTAGAGGGTGCTTTTTTTGTTTAGGAATAACACTTGGACATTATTTCGATGATTTTCTCATCAGTATCTTTCATACCGTAGTGGCCTAGGTAAGAGACATTGTTGATGGTGTTTTCCACACCTTTACTAACTATTCCATCACCATCAAGGAATTCACTGCCTTCTTCGTACATTTCAAATCCCATAATACCAGCTTCTACAGCCATGGCAATCTTAGCTTCACAGCTTGCTTTGGCTGCTGCGTAGGCTATAGCAATAGGCTCAGTACAGCACATGGCAGGCACTAATTCTCTATCAAGTATTTCCAGGTAAGATGAGTATTTAGAATCTGATTTATCCATATTCAGCCTCCAAAAATAAAATTTGTCATTGACTATAAACAAAAAATAAATTAAAATCAAGCAAAACTTACATAGAGGTAGGGATCTATTTGATCTCTGCCTCTTTTTTTTATTTAGAGAGGAGATAACGGTATGAAAAGAAGCTTAGGATTATTACTTGCCACATCATTACTTGCCACATCATTAGTTGGATGCGGAGAGTCATCAAGTAGTGAGAGCGCACAGACTGCAGGTAACGGGGATGTAATAAAAATTGGTGTATTTGAGCCTAAGACAGGTGAAAATGGATCAGGTGGAGCTCAGGAAGAGCTTGGTATTGAATTTGCTCATTCAGTGAGACCTACAGTAACAGTTGATGGAAAACAGTACACTATTGAGCTGGATTGGCAGGATAACCAGTCAGACAAAACTGTTGCAGCTACCGCGGCACAGAAGCTTATTTCTGATGGATGTGTGGGTGTTATTGGAGGATATGGTTCTGGCACATGTATCGCAGCAGGCTCTTATTTCTCAGATGCTAAGATTCCAGCAATCGGAACTAGCTGTACGAACACAAATGTAACACTTGGAAATGATTATTATTTCAGAGTATGCTACCTAGATCCTTTCCAGGGCACAGTAATGGCTGACTGGGCTATAGAGCAGGGTTATACAGAGATTGCCACAATCGACAATATAGGTAATGAGTATACATCAGGTCTAGTACAGACATTCAAGGCTGAGTATGAAGCTAAAGGAGGCACAATCGTAACAGCCGAGACATTCCAAACTAACGAGTCAGACTTCAAGGCTATTCTTACAAATATTAAGAATTCAGGTGTTAAGGCCGTGTTTGCTCCTACAGATTATGTATATGCTCCACTCCTTTTGAACCAGGCAGCAGACCTAGGACTTGAGGTACAGTGGATTGCAGGTGACACATGGAATAACCCAGTATTAACAGAGGATGCAGCTGATAACGCAGAGGGAGTAGTTCTTGATTGCTTCTATGCAGAGGGTGGCAATGAAGAATTCGATGCATCCTTCAAGGAGTGGATTAACAGTGAATCAAAATACTTAGAGGCAAATCTTGGAACAGACAATATCATTGGTAATCAGGCAATGTGTTATGACGCATACATGGTAATGTGTGATGCAATCGAAAGTGCTAACTCATTAGATGGTACAGCAATTAGGGATGCCCTTGCTAGTATTACAGTTGAGGAGGGTGTAATTGGCGGAACGGTAGTATTCGATGAGAATGGTGATGCCAAGAAGAACACAACTTATGTCCTAGAGGTTAAGGATAAAGCCTTTACCTTTGTTGAGGAAGTAACTCACGGGGAATAAATAAAAGTCAGTGGAATGAGAAATCATTCCGCTGATTAATTTAAAAAAGAAGGTAACATATATGACAATATCATATTTCTTTCAACAATTATTAAATGGCTTGTCATTAGGTGGAGCGTATGCTCTGATTGCTATTGGTTACACAATGGTATATGGAATCCTAAGAATGATTAACTTCGCACACGGCGATGTGTTTATGATGGCAGGCTATTTTGCAATTTATTCCATGGCAGTATTCCCATGGCAGATATCACTTCCAATTGTAATCGTAGGAACAATAGTCCTTGGTGTGGTAATCGAGAGAATAGCATATAAACCCCTGAGAACAGCTCCTAGAATGTCAGTTATGATCTCAGCAATTGGTGTATCCTATCTTTTGGAGAATCTCGCAAATTATCTATTTACAGCAATGCCTCAGAGCTATCCACAGATTGATATATTAAAGCAAATTCATTCATTTGGAGATATTACAGTATCAAGAGTAACAATCGTTGCACCAATAATTACGGTGGTTCTTACCTTTTTACTAATGACACTTGTAAATCATACTAAGCTTGGCATGGCTATGAGAGCTTGTTCAAAGGACCAGGATACAGCACGTATCATGGGAATCAAAGTTGATAGAGTAATAACCATGACATTCGTAATAGGATGCGGACTGGCAGCAATTGGCTCTATCCTATATTTCACAGATAGAAATACTGTTCAGCCTTACTCTGGATCACTTCCAGGACTTAAGTGTTTCGTTGCAGCAGTACTTGGCGGAATAGGATCTATTCCAGGCGCCATGGTGGGAGGCTTTATCGTAGGTATCTGCCAGATTGCTATTACAGCAGCAGGATATTCTGTATTCTCAGCTGCCTTCACTTTCGTACTACTTATATTCATATTGATTATTCGCCCTACAGGAATCTTCGGCGAAAAAGCAACTGATAAAGTGTGAGGTACTGTTATGCAAAAGAAAAAATTAACTAACAAAACAATATTTAATATAGCTTGCTTTGCAATAGTGGTCATACTGTTAGGCTATCTGCAGGCGACAGAAATTGAGAATTCATACGCGATTACAATCATCGAGCGCAGCTGTATATACGCTGTTGCAGCAGTGTCTATGAACTTGATGATTGGATTCACAGGTCAGTTCTCTCTTGGAACAGCTGGATTCATGTGCTTAGGAGCATATATC
>JAILNO010000062.1 GCA_024691465.1 Pseudobutyrivibrio sp.
TCAATCACACAGTTCTTACCTATATTAGCGCCTTCCATTATGATTGAATCCCGGACCACTGTTCCTTCGTCTATCACAACACCTGCACCGAGTACTGAATTATATACCTCTCCATATATCTGCGCGCCTGCTCCAATAATAGCCTTCTCAACTACTGCTGTGTTGGCTACGAACTGTGGCTCGATGATGTTCTGATTAGTGTATATCTTCCAGAATTCCTCATAGAGATTGAATTCTGGTATAAGGTCGATAAGCTCCATATTGGCTTCCCAATATGAACCAAGTGTTCCTACATCCTTCCAATAACTATTGAACTCGTAGGCATACATTGGTGAACCCTTCTCATGAAGGTAAGGAATAATATGCTTACCGAAATCACAATTGCTCTGATCCTTAAGAGCAAGTAAAGATTCCTTAAGTACTTTCCAACTGAAAATGTAGATACCCATAGAAGCAAGGTTGCTTCGTGGATTGGCTGGCTTTTCTTCAAACTCACTTATGCGTTTCTCATCATCTGCAATAACGACTCCGAATCTGGACGCTTCCTCAATAGGCACAGGTATAACTGCGATGGTAACATCCGCACCCTTAGCCTTGTGGAAATCGAGCATGGCCTCATAATCCATCTTATATATGTGGTCTCCTGAAAGGATAAGCACATACTCTGGATTATAATTCTCCATGTACTTAAGATTCTGGAAAATAGCATTGGCTGTGCCAGAATACCACTCACTCGTATCGTTCTTCTCATATGGTGGAAGAACTGTAACTCCGCCATTATTTCTGTCCAAATCCCAAGGAATACCAATTCCGATATGAGAATTAAGGACTAATGGTTGATACTGAGTAAGCACGCCAACGGTATCAATTCCTGAATTGATACAATTTGAGAGAGGGAAATCGATAATTCTGTACTTTCCCCCGAAAGAAACTGCTGGCTTTGCTACGTCCGAGGTAAGAACCCCGAGTCTGCTTCCCTGCCCGCCAGCGAGAAGCATTGCGATCATTTCTTTTCTAATCATCCTATCATCTGCCTTTCTCATGGTGTCAGTCAGGACATGCATAACGCACTCCCCTTTTTATACAATAAGTATAGCAAAGTGGGGTATTTACTGCAATAATATCTTATTTTTCACCAAATGTTCACGAATTGTTAGACAACTCTTTGGAATTTTTACTAATTTTTTTGAAGCTCCTTGCATGTAAATTTGTTTGGGTTTACAGTATGTATGCTGTATAATATTCTTTGCTTTATGCAGAATTAAGCATAACTAAAATAGAAAAGAAGGAATTATTCATGTACAAAATTGATTTCGACAACCAGATACATGTTCACTTTATAGGAATTGGCGGCATCAGTATGAGTGGTCTGGCTGAGATACTTCTAGGCAGAGGTTTCACCATTTCAGGTTCTGACCGCGAGTCATCAGATCTTACTAAGCACTTGGAGGCTCTAGGTGCTACAGTTAACTATCCACAGGCTGCAGCCAATATAGTTGATGATATAGATTTAATCGTATACACTGCTGCAATCCACGAGGATAATCCAGAGTTCGCAGCAGCTAAGGCATCTGGCAAGCCTATGCTCACCCGTGCCGAGCTACTGGGTGAGATTATGGAAAATTACGCACGCTCTATTGCAGTGGCTGGTACCCACGGTAAGACCACCACTACTTCCATGATGAGCCAGATACTACTTGAGACCACTTCTGATCCTACTATCTCAGTGGGTGGTATCTTAGATGCCATCGGAAGCAATGTCCACGTGGGAGATAGCGATGTGTTCGTAACAGAGGCTTGCGAGTACACTAACAGCTATCATTCATTTTTCCCTAAGTACAATATCATTCTTAATATAGAAGCAGACCACTTAGACTTCTTCAAGAATCTTGAGAATTACCGAGCTTCATTTAAGAAGTTCGCAGGCAACACTTCAGACGATGGTATTCTTATTATTAATAAGGATATTGATGATGTGGAATACTTCACTGAGGGACTTAAGTGTCAGGTGATTACCTATTCATTTGATAAGGATGCAGATATCTATCCTACAGACATTACATATAATGAGAAGGGATTCGCCAGCTTTACTCCAGTATTCAATGGCAAGGCCTACGATAGGATCAGCCTGAACGTACCAGGTGATCACAATATCAGCAATTCACTTGCTGCCATTGCTCTTTCTATTGAGATGGGCATTCCTTACGATTGTATTAAGACAGGACTTGCTAAGTTCGGTGGGGCACATCGTCGCTTTGAACTGAAGGGCACCTACAAGGGAGCCACAGTCATCGATGATTACGCTCATCATCCAACTGAGATTGCAGCCAGCCTGGCTGCTGCCAGCAACTACCCACACAACAGAGTGGTAGTGTGCTTCCAACCACATACATATACTCGTACACTTAGCTTCTTAGATGATTTCGCTACAGCCTTAAGCAAGGCCGATTTGGTGCTTCTGGCAGATATATATGCAGCTAGAGAGCCTGATATCTACGGCGTCAGCTCGAAGGATATTGCAGATCGCATTGAGAAGCTTGGAACAGAAGTTCATTATTTAGGCTCATTTGATGCTTGCGAAGAATTTTTACAAAAAAATCTTGTGAACAATGACTTGTTGATAACTATGGGTGCCGGAAACGTGTATTTAGTAGGGGAACACCTACTTCAGAAGTAGTTATCCACATTATCCACATTTTTTTGTGTTCTTTTTCACTTAAAAATGTGGATTTTTTTATGCCCAAAATTCAAGGCGTCGGGATGGTTATCCACATTATCCACAAAAGCCACAACCCCTTTATTTACAAGGGTTTGCGGGGTCTCGACCCTTTTCTTTTTGATTTTACTTTGATATAATTTGGCTCATTAAAAGGGAGATGATTTATATATGGCTGACATCATGCTACATACCAGTGCCAACACTGGTTTTACTTGCATTTCAAATACTTTTATAGACGACTACATGAAAGATGCCAACGGGGAGTACGTTAAGGTTTACCTTTATCTGTTGCGTTGTCTGAATAGGGATGGGTTTGAATTCTCCATCTCGCAGTTGGCGGACTGCTTAGACCACACAGAGAAAGACGTAATGCGAGCTTTTACTTATTGGGAGAAAGTAGGTTTGCTTCGCCTGGAATACTCTTCGGACAATGAACTTTCAGGTATTTGTCTCGTGGATGTGAATGATAGCAGTTCATTCACGTCTGTCAATTATACTGCAGCGCCTAAGGCTACCACGCCTAATATTGCGTCTGTAGTTTCAGATAATACAGTACCATTCCGTCCTAATTATAGTGCGGATCAGTTGGACGCTTTCAGAGACAAGGATGAGGTAGGGGATCTCTTCTTTGCCACTCAGACTTATCTGGGCAAGCCACTGTCACAGTCTGATGTGAACACTCTATTATTCTGGTATGACAGTCTACACATGACAGTAGAGCTCATCCAGTATCTCATAGAGACCTGCATCGACAATGGACACAGCAGCTTCCATTATATGGATACAGTTGCTCGTAACTGGGCTGATGACGGCATCACCACAGTGGAGGCAGCTATCAAATCTAGCAGCGCTCACACTAATACTGTATACGGAATTAAGAAGGCTCTCGGTATCGGCAATAGAGAGCTCATCGACAATGAACTTACACTCATTGACAAGTGGGTTAACACCTTTGGCTTTTCAATGGACATTATACAAGAGGCCTGCAATCGCACTATCGCGCAGACCAACAAGCCTAGCTTCAAGTATGCTGATTCCATACTTACAAGCTGGCACAAATCACAGGTCAAGACTATGGGGGATATAGCTAGTCTTGATCAGGAGTTTACTAAGTCCTCAGTTGCTAAGCTTTCAACAGCTTCTAGAGCTAAGAATGCTCAGAACACCTCTGCTACAGCGGCCAGAGCGAAAGCTAACAACAAGTTTAACAATTTCTCGCAGCGAGACTATGATTTCGCAGCACTTGAGAAGAAGTTATTGGGGCACTAAGGGAGGGTTATATTATGGCATTATCTAATGAGCAGTATGATGCACTCATGCGCGAGTACAATCACAAGCAGTCACGCAACAGTCAGATAGTTTCTTACCGTACTAAGGAGCTCTACTCTGCCGTGCCTGATTTATCTAGAATAGATGATGAAGTATCTAAGGTTTCAGTATCTTCTATCACCGCTATCTTCAGCGGTCAGTCCATTGCTGAGGCTTCTGCTGATTCTAAGCGCAAGCTTACACTACTTAAGGAACAGAGAATTAATCTTATGAAGGCTGCTGGTTTCCCAGAGGATTACCTGGAGCCTCCATACGACTGCCCTGATTGCAAGGACACAGGATATATCAACGGTAAGCGCTGCCATTGCTTCAAGCAGGCGGCTATCAATATCGTCTACAAGCAGTCCAATATCAGCAATATCCTGGCCAAGGAGAATTTCGACGCCTTCGACCTGGGTGTGTATGATGAGGACTTCTACGAGGAGGGCGGCACCCTTGATGCTCGCTCTAATGCTCAAATAGCGCTAGATTCCGCTCAAAACTTTGTGCAGAATTTTAAACAAAAAGGTGGTAATCTCTTGTTGCTTGGACAGACAGGATGTGGTAAAACCTTCTTGTCGAATTGCATTGCGAAGGCTCTTTTAGACGAAGGCATATCTGTAATATACTTTACAGCGTCTGAGCTCTTTAGAGTTTTTGAGGAACAGACTTTCAAGAAGAATGCCAGCGTGGCAGATCTTCATGATCATATATTTGATTGCGATCTATTAATCATTGACGATTTAGGCACTGAGTTTCAGAATTCTTTCACTACCGCTCGCCTATTCCAATGCTTAAATGAGAGATTGCTACAGAACAAATCGACTATTATTTCCACTAATTTATCTCTCGAGGAACTGAGAGACACCTACAGCGAACGTATTACTTCGCGAATTTTCTCTAACTATGAGACTATTAAGCTCATTGGCAACGACATTCGCATCAAAAAAGTAATATCAAATAATTAAATAAATATGCAAGGAGCAAGACATGCCTAACAATGAAATCGTGTTAGAAAACACCCCACCTATGGCAGAGCTAGGACTTATCCCTCACAAGAGCTGTACAGCTATTGCCGAAAAAGTTAACGATTATCTTCTACAATGGAGGCAGGAGCGCAAGAGCGATCAGTCAATCATCACTCTCGCTGGTTACCAGAGTGACACCTACATCGTAGATGCTGATTGTCCTCGTTTCGGTTCAGGCGAAGCTAAGGGTATCATCAATCAGTCAGTTCGTGGACTTGATTTATACATCCTAGTTGACGTTACTAATTACAGTCTCACTTACACAGTATGTGGCCATGAGAATCACATGAGCCCAGACGATATCTACTGTGACCTTAAGCGTATCATTGCAGCTGCAATGGGTAAGGCTAAGCGTATCACAGTTATCATCCCATTCTTATATGAGGGACGTCAGCACCGTAGAAGTGCTCGTGAGTCTCTTGATTGTGCTATGGCACTCCAAGAACTCATCTCAATGGGCGTTGACAACATCATCACATTTGATGCTCACGACCCACGTGTCCAGAATGCTATTCCACTTAACAGCTTCGAGACAGTATCACCTACTTACCAGTTCCTTAAGGGCATCCTCAAGAACTGCAAGGACCTCAAGCTCGACAATGATAATCTCATGATTATCTCACCTGATGAGGGTGGTACCAAGAGAGCTGTATACATGGCATCAGTACTCGGTGTCAATGTAGGTATGTTTTACAAGCGTCGTGATTACAGTCGCATCGTAGACGGCCGCAATCCAATCGTCGCTCACGAATTCCTTGGCAATGACGTAGCCGGCAAGGATGTCATCATCGTAGACGATATGATTTCTTCAGGCGAGTCAATGATAGACGTAGCTACCGAGCTCAAGAAGCGCAACGCTAAGCGCATCTTCGTAGTAGCCACATTCGGACTCTTCACCAACGGCATGGAGAAGTTCGACAAGGCCGTTGCAGACGGCATCATCTACAAGGTTGTTACAACCAACCTCACATACCTCACAGAGGAAGTACAGTCTCGCGACTACTTCATCAAGTGCGATATGTCCAAGTACATCGCCTACATCATCGACACACTCAACCACGAGTGCTCAATCTCAGAGCTCCTCAACCCATACGGTCGTATCGAGAAGCTCATCACCAAGTACAAGAACGGCGAATACTAACAAACACTCAGCCCCTTCTAACGAAGGGGCTTTTTCATGCCCTAAATTATCTAAGGGCATGAAAAAGCCCCAGGGGATTCCTGGGGCTGGTGTTTGTTATAGGTTCGCCGCTGCGGCTTGGTCGCAGATTACGGTGACGTCCGGATGGGTTTGGAGCACTGAGCCTGGCACGGTTTCGGTGACTGGTCCATTGATTACTTGAGCAAGGGCTTCGGCCTTCGCTGCACCTGAGACTATCAGGAGGATGTGCTTGGATCTCATGATGGATTGGATGCCCATTGAGTAGGCCTGCCTTGGTACGTCGTCGATGCTGTCAAAGAGGCGTGAGTTGGCTTGGATGGTGCTTTCGGTGAGGTCCACCAGGTGGGTCTCTTCGGTGAACGGGGTGCCTGGCTCATTGAAGCCTATGTGACCATTCTCGCCCAAACCTAGGACCTGGAGATCTGCGTAGCCAAGTGAGTGAAGCATAGCTTCGTAGGATTGACACTCTTCCTTAGGGTCATCGGCTACTCCGTTAGGTACGTGAGTGTTTGCCATGTCGATGTCTACCCTTGAGAATAGGTGCTCATTCATAAAGTAGCGGTAGCTATTAGTGTTGTCAGGGGTTAAGCCTCTGTATTCATCTAGATTGACGGTACGTATGTCCTTGAAAGTAATCTGGCCACTCTCGTAACTTTTTACTAAGTAGTCGTACATTCCAATAGGGGATGATCCGGTTGCCAGACCTAGGATGCTGTCGCCCTTAGCCTTTATCTGATCGATTACGAGCTGGGCAGCCTTCTTGCTGACGGTATCGTAATCTTTTTCCACGTATATCTTCATTACATTGATTCCTCGCTATATAATTATATTAAGAGTTTGCGCTATCTCCTTTTTATGATTTCATTATACGAAGGGGTCAGGATTAGCGTCAATTAAACCAGCGACATCTGAAACGCCTTTCATTGAATAATCCTAATATCTAAATTTTGATGTTAGTACTTTCATAAAGGGACCAAATTATTGAGATACAGAGAATAGTTTCTTAAAATACTATATATAAGGAGTTAACTTTTTATGAATCGTAACGAGCAGATTATTAATAAGATTAAGGGCGGGCTGATAGTCTCTTGCCAGGCGCTGGAGGACGAGCCTCTGCACAGTAGTTACATCATGTCTAGGATGGCTGTGGCAGCTATGGAGGGCGGTGCCGTGGGCATCAGAGCCAATAGTCCCGAGGATATAGCCGAGATTAAGAAGGTGTGCGATCTACCTGTCATCGG
>JAILNO010000069.1 GCA_024691465.1 Pseudobutyrivibrio sp.
GGACCTGTTATGTAAAATCTATGTAAAAAAAAGGCGCCCTATAGGCGCGCAATAATATCTAGTCCCCGGGCTAGATACGATTACATTCTACGATCATTTCCATTACATTTATTACATCAAACCAAATTTCTCATGTGTCCCACATGCTGACTAATAGTCAATCTAAAAAGGAAAAACGTGGCGAAATGAATTACATTGCCACATCGTGATAAATAGAATTGTGTTTTCAAAACTCGGTGAATAATATAACGCCTAAATCATGATTTGTCAACCCTTCTCCCCTTATCAAGCAGGAACATAAGAATATTAACTATGAAATTATCAATTAGATAAGCCATGATAATGGACAGTGCCAGAGTGATAATCACTGAGATAACAAGCCCCAGTCCATGGTACATAACAGCAGATATAGGCACCAGCTTCCTGGTGATATAGTAGAGCACCCACATGTGAATCAACATAATACTATAGCTGTACTTGCTGACAAGTCTGATGGCATATATATCCTTAAGGCTATCCTTAATTCGGATAAAAATGACGAATACACCTAAACATATGAATAATCTAAGGATAGATAGGTTGCCCACAAGACTCTCAAAATAAGGATAGTCTGCATCAATTACAAACATGAAAACTGTAGCAGCTACACCCATTACCAGGTATGCAATATCGTATATACGGTTCTCTTCTCTGGTAATGTAATATCCCATAATCGCTGCACCAATATATCCTACGGTCATGATTAATTTAGAATCGAATATAGATGTGAAGGAACCCACAGTCATAAAGCCGATGATACATAGCACAAGTATATTAAGTCCCCTGCGGCTTAGCTTTGCAAGGGCGATTCTAAGAACTGGTACTAACAAATATATAAAAAGCATCTCATATATAATCCAAAAATGTAGCACCCTGGCGCCTGCCACATCACCTATGCATATCATAACTATCACATCCCAAGGAGTCATATCTCCTAACATATTGTACTGCCACAGATACCATATGAAATAAACCACCAGTGGAATAACAATCCTTACTAAACGCTTCTTATAAAATAAGAGAATACTCTCCTTCTTACCAGGTAATAGTAATGCTCCAGAAATCATAATAAAAAGCATGTTGCATATAAGGCTCCACCAGCGCAGACTATCAAGACCAGTATACAGTCCTGTCCCACTTAAGCTAGCAGCCTCACTTAAGTCCCAGTTAAGTGTATGGAATACGATAACAAGAACTACAGCTATTACTCTAATGTAGTCGTATACAGGCAGACGATTAGACCTAGGGATAGCCAGAGTCTGTGCTATATATCCCTCACTTCTGATGGAGCTAATGGTAGAAATAACGCCTCCAACTGCAATTAGCGCACCTACGACTAACCAATCAATCCCAATATTAGACCCATAATTAATTCCACATACAGCTACCGCTGCCATTATTATCCAATAAAAAATACTAAGCATATGCTTCTTCGCTTTCATAATATTTCACATGTGCTTTTAAGTTTATCTATATATTCTAATGATTTCAAGCTATAAAAAAAGAGGCCCGAAGGCCTCTAATTCTTACATCTGAACAAATGCAGGTGTATCAGCTGGAGCATTGAGCAATTTCTTAAGCTCATCGTCCACTTTTAACAATGTGATTGAGAATCCTTCCATATCAAGGGAAGTCATGTAGTTGCCCACCATAGTCTTGGCAATCTTGATTCCCTTCTTATCAAGGACTTCCTTCACATGCTTATTAGCAACGAATAGCTCCATGAGTGGAGTGCCACCCATGCCGTTTACCATAACAGCTACCTCGTCACCCGAGTTATATATATTCTCTGCAAAGATCTTATCCAACAGCTTGTCAGAGATTTCATTAACTGTACCAATCTTCTCACGGTTAACACCTGGCTCACCGTGTATACCAATACCAATTTCTATTTCATCCTCAGCTAAATCGAAACTAGGCTTACCTGCCGCTGGAACTGTGCAGGCATCTACAGCCATTCCCATAGAGCGAACATTAGCGATTACTTTCTCAGCAACTCTCTTTACATCAGCAAGAGAACCACCTGCTTCGGCGCAAGCTCCCGCAATCTTGTGCACGAAGATTGTTCCTGCGATGCCTCGGCGTCCTGTAGTCCAGGTACTATTCTCAACAGCCACATCATCAGCTGTGATTACCTGCTCCACTTCGATACCCTCATCTCGAGCCATATCAGCTGCCATCTCAAAGTTCATTACATCTCCAGTGTAATTCTTGATGACTAACAGCACGCCCTTGCCTCCATCGGCTGCCTTGATGGCTTCATACACCTGATCTGGTGTAGGTGAGGTAAATACCGCTCCTGCGATTGCTCCGTCTAACATACCTTTTCCCACGTATCCGCCGTGAGCTGGCTCGTGGCCGCTACCACCACCTGAGACTAGAGCTACCTTGCCCTTAGAGCCACCAGCACGAACTACCACATCGAATCCATCTAATCTCTTAAGATACTGTGGATATGCGGCTACCATGCCTTCAAGCATCTCATCAACTATGTTGTCCACCCCATTAATTAGTTTTTTCATTACAATAACCTCCTCCTATTATTTCCAATTCGTCCCCTCAACGAATTGGTTCTTAACTTAAAGAATCTTCTTGGCCCCTCTTGTATCTTCAGCGGCCTTAAGTACTGCATCTAGATTACTTCCTATCATGGCGCTTACTGCTGCTGCAATGGTGCCCTCTACTATAGGAGCATCTGCAAGCTTCACATTAATCCCCTCGCCATCTAGTAATTCTATTGCAGTCTCGGAGCTCATGACTCCACTTCCTAAATCAGCCATGACAACTACCCCATCGCCCTCATCGGCCTGACGAATTGCTTCGGATATACGTATTGCATCAGTGCCAATGGAGCCATCCTCCATTCCACCAGCAGCAACTATACCCTTGTGATCTCTAGCAATCTCATCCGTTAAGTCCTTTAGTCCCTCAGCAATCTTGCGGCTGTGGGAAACTAAAACTAGTCCTACCATTTCTTCCCCCTTCTAGCATGTTCCTTAAGTTTAATCAGCCTTTTAAAAAGTCACGAATAACTTCAAGAGTCATGGTAGCTGATGTAGCGCCTGGATCCTGATGGCCAATACTCCTATCTCCCAGGTAGCTGGCGCGGCCCTTGGTTGCTGCAATAGTCTTAGTGTATTCCACACCATCCTCAGCAGCTGTACATGCATTATCTAATGCCTCTAGCATATCCTTACCAGCTCCAATAGCCTCATCAAAAGCCTCCTTAGCTGGCATCAGAGCATCAAGCATAGTCTTCTCGCCCTTATCAGCCTTACCTCTCTTCTGGATTCCCGCAATAGCCAGTTCGAGAGATTTGGAGAAATCTCCTGCTGTAGCCTTGGTCTTTCCATTGAATACTTTGCCAGCCTCCATATATGCTGTTCCGTATAATGGTCCTGAAGCTCCGCCTACAGTAGAAAGAAGTGCCATACCAGTCTTCTTCAAGACATCCCCTATGTCATCATTATCCTCTGGCACCTTCTCAAGCACAGCTGCAAAGCCTCTAGCCATATTGACTCCATGATCCGCATCACCGATCTCTCGGTCCAGATCCGTAAGAAAATCCTTGTTGGCGATAATCTTATCCGCAATCGCCTGCAAGCATTCATATACTCTAGTAGCCATTACATATTCCCCCCTTCATAATTTTTTTACCACTAAGGTATCTAAAGTGTATTATAACATAGAAATTCACTTTTATTGTATTTGCCATAAAATTGTATACACAAATCCCATCTAAAATTTTACGTAGGATTTTGGTGATTTTTGATATGAAGTTAAAGAATATAACGGGATATGTAGCTAAAACATTTTATTTTAACAATATTCTTTTATAATAAAGCAAATATATTAACAAGAAGGAAGACATATGCCAATTGATACTTCTAAGGAAGCATTAGCTGCCCAAGGAGATGAGAATCTTCTTAATCAATTCATCCAAAAGAATAAGCGGTTCATACTATCCTGTGCCTATAGCGCCACAGGTCATTTTGTCACGGAAAACGATGATGAGTATTCCATTGCCCTAATCGCTTTCCATGAAGCTGTAAAAAGTTACGATATTGAAAAGGGTGATTTCAATGCTTTTGCTAAATTAGTTATCAAACGACGTATTGCCGACCACAGGAAAAGCGAAAGTCGTTTCCAGAATGAAATATCTGTAGATAGCTACACCATGGACGGCGAATTAGATGAAGATTCAAATGATCTTTCAATAGGAATGTCTCTTCGCAAAAAGGAAGCCGAGCTCTCCACTATGTCCTATGAGAACAGGCCAGAGGGCAATCCTATAAGAGATGAGATTACTGCTGTTGCCCAGTTACTTTCTCGCTATGACATCTCATTCTTCGACTTGACCGACTGCTCTCCTAAGGCTTCTAAGACAAAGGTAGCCTGTGCTGAAGCTGTGAGATACATGCTAGAGGATGCTTCTTTAATAGAAGAAATGCAAAAGAGTAAAAGTCTTCCTATTAAAAAAATCACAGAAAATACAAAAGTACCCCGAAAAATATTGGAACGACATCGAAAATATATAATAGCGGCCATAGAAATACTAAATGGGGAATATCCTTTATTAGCGGAGTATATGAGTTATATTAGGATGGGAATGGTGACATAGATGAAAGGTGTTGTACTTGATATTAAGGACGGGTACGCTGCGGTACTACTAGATGACGGAACCGTCCGCAAGATTAAACGAAAATGTAATATTGGTGATGAGCTACAACTTGCTCCAAAAGATTTGCAGGTGGTAAGCAGTCGATTTGCACTAAAAAAAGCTCTATCAGTAACAGCTGCATCAGTGATGGTTATCCTTATGGCTGGAACATACTATACCACATCCACCGCTGCTTCAAGCGTCACAGTTGAAAGCGATAGTGGCACAGTCAATCTCTCCCTTAATCATCTGAATAGAGTAATTAAAGTTGAGGTAGAAGGCACTGATGATTCTGAAATCACAAGCGAATTATACGATATGGGTATAAAAGGTGACGAGCTTTCGGATGCTTTGACCAAAACCACTGAAGTGTTAGCTGAAAGAGGATTAGTTCAAGATGGCGAAGGTCCTATGATTGAGATTGAAGCCAAAAGCGATAAGACCCTCAGTAAATTAAAAGACGAAGTTGCTAAATCGGGAGTAGAAATTAATAAAGCTACTCAAAAGAATGAAGCTCCAGGTGAAACTACTACACCTAAGGACTCTAATTCTCAAAAAGCTACTCCTCAGGATACTATTCCTCAGGAGTCTACTCCTCAAGAAGCTGTACCTCAGGAATCTACTCCTCAAGCGTCCACTCCTCAAGAAGCTGTACCTCAGGAATCTACTCCTCAGGAATCTACTCCTCAAGAAGCTGTGCCTCAAGAAGCTGCTCCTCAGGATGTTGCTCCTCAAGAATCTGTTCCTCAGAGTACTGCTCCTCAGGATGCTACTCCTCAAGGTGCTACTCCTCAAGGTGCTACTCCTCAAGGTGCTGCTCCTCAAGGTGCTTCAGAATCGGCACCAAGTGGAGGTGGCGGTGGTACTCCTCCATCTCCTAGATAGTTAAAAAATCTGGCAGTAAAAAAAAACTGCCAGATTTTTTTTGCTCCTACCCCATTTTTTTTAATCCACCTTCAGAAATATTATATATCAGCAAAAAACTGAAAAAGGGAAGGTAAAAATAATTTTTTAAAGTTGTCATAAGACACAAGGAAAGGAGCACTATTATGTTAAAAAAGAAATTATTCGCATTGGGTTTAGTTGGAGCTTTATCTCTATCAACAACAATTAC
>JAILNO010000139.1 GCA_024691465.1 Pseudobutyrivibrio sp.
TGAAGACAATCTCCAGAATTACCTATAACTAGTATAAATCTATGGGCTCTAAATTACTAATAAAAATAATCTTAAATCTTTCTAAAAAAAGAGTATCCTAGGAACCCCGTTCTTCCTAGGATACTCCACCCCAATATATTAATAAGTCTTAAAGTCTAGTAGTAACGAAGATATCATAGATAGCCTTGACAGCCTTCTCGAAATCCTCATTCTCAACACCGATGATGATATTGAGCTCTGATGAACCCTGATCAATCATGCGGACATTGACACGAGCGTGGCTAAGTGCTGAGAAGATACGACCAGCAGTACCGCGGGTGCTCCTCATACCACGACCTACTACGGCAATGAGTGCAAGATCTGACTCAATCTCGATAGAATCAGGTGAGCAATTCCTGTGGATAGCAGAAACTACAGCCTGCTCCTTATTAATGAACTCATCCTCATGTACCACAACTGTCATAGTGTCGATACCTGAAGGCATATGCTCGATATTGATACCATTATCCTCAAAAGCTGATAGAGCCTTACGACAGAAACCTACCTCTGAGTTCATAAGTGACTTAGTGATAAGTACTGTGCAGAATCCCTTCTTACCAGCAATACCTGTGATGACATACTCATTGCGCTGTCCTGTGCTCTCAACGATCCATGTACCATCATCCTCAGGACGGTTAGTATTCTTAATATTAATAGGAATACCAGCAGAACGTACAGGGAAGATAGCATCCTCATGGAGTACTGATGCACCCATGTATGAAAGCTCTCTAAGCTCTCTGTATGTAATAGTCTGCATAGCAACTGGATCCTTAACTATACGTGGATCACAGATTAAGAAGCCTGATACGTCAGTCCAGTTCTCATATACATCTACCTTAGCTGCTCCAGCTACGATAGAACCAGTCACATCAGAACCACCTCTAGAGAAGGTCTTAACCTTGCCATCCTTACCACAGCCGTAGAATCCTGGGATTACCGCACGTGGATGCTCCTCGAGAGCCTTAGCCATAGTCTTCTCTGTCTTATATGAATTAAGGAATCCTTCCTCATTGAAAAAGATAACATCCTTAGCATCGATGAAATCATAGCCTAAATACTCAGCCATAATCTTACCATTGAGGAACTCACCACGGCTTGCCAGATAATCAAGGGATAAATCAGCCTTAATATCCTCTGCAATCTGCTTGAACTCTTCATCGAGAGTAAATCCCTTCAAATCAAGACCTGTGATAATCTCATCATAACGAGCCTTAATTGCTGCCAGGTTAGAAGAGACATCCTTGCCAGCCTTAGCTGCTTCGTAAGTACCGATAAGCATATCGGTGACCTTAGTGTCTTTGCTATTCCTCTTACCAGGTGCAGAAGGTACTACGAATACTCTATTCTCATCTGCATGAATAATGTCGCCAACCTTCTTAAACTGATTGGCATCTGCTAGTGAACTTCCTCCAAATTTAACTACCTTTTTCATTGCTATTTCCTTTTCTATATTAATTATTTAATTAATGCTAAAAACAGCTCAGCCTTAATATAGTATCATAATACTTTAGTGATTTAAAGTGCTAACTTGCATAAAAGTTACGAAAGTAAAACTCTATCGTTGTCTAATTCCTCTCCTGCTCCTGACTTGAACTTCTCAAGCAGGTCAGCCACAGTGAGCTTAGACCTCTCTTCACCCTCAGTATCGAATACCACTCGACCTGCATTCATCATAAGTGTACGATTACCCACCTCAAGTGCCTGATGCATATTGTGAGTAACCATGAGGCAGGTGATGCCTCTCTCCTGCACGATGGACTTGGTAAGGTCTAGTACCTTTTCCGCGGTAGCGGGATCAAGGGCTGCTGTGTGCTCATCTAAGAGTAGTAGCTTAGGTGTGACGAAGGTGGCCATCAGTAGTGTAAGTGCCTGACGCTGTCCTCCCGATAGCAGACCTACAGGCTGCTTCATCCTGTCCTCCAGTCCCATACCAAGAAGGGATAGCTGCTCCCTGAATCTAGCCTTGTCCTTAGAGCTGATTCTAGAGAACAACTGGCTGGATGAGTGTGATGCTCTAAGATAAGCCAGGGCCATATTCTCCTCTATAGTCATGTTAGGTGCAGTACCCTTGAGTGGGTCCTGGAAAAGGTGACCAATCACCTTACTTCTAACGAATTCCTTCTTAAATGTAATATCCTCTCCATCCAGATAGATATTGCCCTCATCCACAATAAATGTACCTGCAATGGCATTGAACATGGTGGACTTGCCAGCTCCATTGGAGCCTACGATAGTAGCGAAATCTCCATCCTTAAGGTCGAGGGATAGATTGGTAAGGGCCGCCTTCTCATTGACTGTGCCAGGGTTGAAGGTCTTAGAAATATTATCAAGCTTAAGCATTATTTCACCTCCCCTTTCACAGCGCCTCTGTAGTTGACGAACTCTCTCTTCTTGAGAGCCAGCTTCCTCTTAACATATGGAGCTGCAATAGCCACAGCTACGATGAGGGCTGACACCAGCTTAAGTGCCTCAGCTGGTACTGAGAGACGAAGTGCTATAGCCACTATGAATCTATATAGTACAGAACCTAAGATAGTTCCGATGATACGTCTGAGCATGCTACCCTTATTGCCGATCAAGGTCTGGCCAATGATAAGTGAAGCCAGCGCTATGGTAACCATACCTGTACCTATATTGATATCAGCTGACTTCTGATACTGTGCAATCAGAGCACCAGACAGGCCTGTAAGGGAATTGGCAAGACACAGTCCCACTGTAATTGTAAATGTAGGATTGATAGATGATGACTTAACCATCTCTGCATTATCACCTGTGGCACGTATAGACATACCCAGTGTAGTGCCAAGGAACCACCACAGAATAACTGATATAAGCACCACTATGGCAACCACCAGGATTACCTTGTACCAGTCGCCTATGAAGCTTGCCCCAAGGGTATCCTTACCTATAGAAAAAAGTGTGTCACATCCAAATAGATTGGCAATAGATGAGAATCCCATCACCGCAATATTGATGGTGTATAATCCTGTATTCACAATAATACCTGCCAGAATGGACTCAACTCCCAGTCTAGTCTGTAGGAATGCTGTGACGAATCCTGCCATAGCGCCTGATACCATAGCTGCAATCAGCGCCAAGAATGGATGACCAGCCAGGGTAACCATAGCCCCCACTGCGCAGCCCAAGGTAAAGCAACCATCAGTGGTAAGATCTGCAATATTAAGAATTGTAAATGAAATAAAAAGTGCCAAAGCAACTAGGGCGTAGATACACCCTAGTTCTAAAGCACTCTGAAAGATCGAAATAGTAAAAATAGACGACATTACTCAAACTCCTCAGCTGTCTGAACTTCCACGAAGCCATCGCACATATCGCGAATCTTCTCATAGTCTAAATCAAGTGATGCAGCTGTCTCAGTATTAACTGTAGCTGTACCATTGTCTAGAGTCTTGACTGCAAGAGTAGCTGGGTCAGCTCCCTTAACAAGGATCTCAGCTACCATATTAGCTGTCTCCTCACCAAGTGTAGCGTAATTGACGCCATATCCTAAGTATGCACCATTAAGTGCAAATGAATCAGCACCACAGTAGTGTGGGATACCTGCATCGATGAACTTCTCATAGATAGCAAGCTCTGCTGTCATGATTGTATTATCAGTAGGTGTGAAGATTGCCTCAACCTCCTCAGCAACCAGCGCATCTGCTGCAAGCATGACCTCATCATTAGATGTACCTGTCTTCTCAACATAGTCAATACCTGCTGCATCCATATATGCCTTAGCTGCCTCAATAGGAGCTGCTGATGAATCCTGGCTCTTGTCATAGAGTAAGCCTACCTTCTGTAGGTCTCTATTCTGTGCAACCATGAGATCGAATACAGCCTCTGTATTAAGGGCATCTGATGTACCTGTAACATTAGCACCTGGAGCATCGTTGCTTGCAACCAGACCTGCTCCCTCTGGATCAGAAACTGCTGCGAATACAACTGGAATCTGATTATCCTCTGTAGCTGCCTGACAGATCATAGCTGTAGGTGTAGCGATAGGAACCAACACATCCACCTCATCATTGATAAGCTCAGCTACCATCTGATTGATTGTAGTAGAGTCAGCCTGACCATTGCAGTAGTAATCCTCATACTCGAAGGTGCAGCCATTCTCCTCAGCAAGCACATCCAGCTGTGACTCTAAGTTAGCAACGATCTGATTAAGTGAAGCATCATCCACATACTGGATAATACCTACCTTGAAGGTCTTACCCTCAGCTGATGCAGCCTCCTCAGTCTCAACTGTTGCAGTATCCTTAGTCTCAACTTCCTCAGTCTTACTGCAACCCACCAATGCTCCTACCATAGTAAGAGCTAATATCATCGAAAATAATTTCTTTTTCATATATTTCCTCCTCAATGTTACTTCCAGAATCTCCCTAGAAAACTTAAAGCTTATTCTACCACATTACTTTAGCAAGTTAAAGTGGTTATCTGGTCAAATCCTTAACCCATTTATACTTCTTATAATGATAGAAGACCCATGGCAACTTGCCCACCTCATCTATACAGGTGCAGGCATATACAGCAAGCACTGGCCAGTGGAATACGAAGGCTCCTAAGAGCGCCAGTGGTACAGCCAGACACCACATACTCACAGCCAAAGAGTATACGTCAAATAATGTATCTCCTCCCGCTCCGAATATTCCATTAATGACAACTGTATTAATGGCGCGTCCTATCATGTAAAAGGCCATGATAATCATCATGCCAATCAGATAGTCGTGAGCCTGAGGAGTAAGTATCATATAGTTCACCACAAGTGGTGTCACAAGCAGTATGATGGCTGTTGATAGGAAGCCCACATACACTGACAGCTTGGCCACGCGACCTCCGTATAGCTTGCCTCTCTCAAGATTGCCAGCCCCCAGCTCATTACCTACCACGATACCGCCAGCGGCACTGATACCATCACATAGACAGCACATTAGATCTCTCACAACCGCCGCAACTGAATTGGCCGCTGCTGCATCTGGTCCCAGATGTCCCATGATGGCTGTGTAGGAAGTGAATCCCACACCCCAGAACATGGCAGCACCCGCCAGAGGTAGGCCACACTTAACATAGTCTCTCGTAAGCAGTCTGTCTCTCACCAGCAGGTCCCCAACAGTAGGATGTATGAAATCCTTCTGGAAGGACGATACAAATGCCCATACCAGCTCAATGATTCTGGCAATGAGTGTAGCCCATGCTGCACCTGCAGCTCCCATGGCAGGTATCCCCATGAATCCGAATATGAATACGCCATTTAATATAATATTAATAACCACTGCGCCTGAACTGATTAAGGCACTCCTGTCAGCATGTCCTGTGACACGCATCATTCCTAGGAAGCACTGTGAGAATCCAGTCAAAAGATACGACCAACCAGCAATCCTCAAGTAGGTGATACCTATCTCAATCAGGGCATCATCTCCAGCAAATATCATCATTAGATACCTAGGAAAAACAACGCAAGCCACGCAGAATATTACGGATATAACAAAAGCTATCCTGATACTCATACCAAATATCTTATGAATAGTCTTCTTATCACCCTTGCCCCAATACTGGGCTCCAAGGATTGCAATGGAACCTGTGACTGCAGAGAGCATCATATTCTGAATGAACTGCACCTGTGTAGCCAAGGATACAGCCGCCATAGAATTCTGCTCTACCCTTCCAAGCATCACCGCATCACAAGCTGCCACAAGAGCAAGCATCAGCGCCTGGAAAGCTATTGGCAGAGTGAGATTCCATAACCTTTTAATAAACCCCTTGTCCTCAAACATTCTGTCTTTCATACACTTCTTCCTTTACTATAGTATTAACTTCTATTAAAACATATCTGCACAAATTATTGCACTAGTTAATGCATAACCCTCATTCCCTTATTGAATTTATCTTTAGTCCCATCTATGTTACTATTAATATGTAACTTTAAAATATTTCTACAACAATAATGGTATAGCTAATGAACTTACAAGCAATTATTGTCGCCAACTTAACAGGTTTCCTACTAATCATGTTCTTATACTTTAGTCGCTTCATCACTAGGACTAAGAGCGATACGGAAGAACATGCTTTTGATTGCATGATTGGTCTTGCAATGATAGCCTGTATCATAGAGCCTATCACTTTCGCCGTGGACGGAATTAAGAGTCCTGTAGGCTATTGGGTCAATTTAATAGGTAATACATACCTATACTATGCTAATGGCATAGGTTCTTTTCTATGGCTTCTATATGTAGATCTTAAGCTTTTCAGGGATCGCTCACGCATGAAGAAGATCTACTACAAGTTAAGCGTTCCCGTTTCGATTCTGCTAATTGCCTTAATTGCCAACATCAAATTTAAATACTTTTTCTATGTAGACGAGAACTATGTATATCATAGACAACCTACTATATATATCTTCTATATTTATATGATGCTCTGTGCCATATATAGCATAGGCCTGTACTACTACTACAAGCACCATTATAAGAAGGTACCTTTCTTCCCTATATATATGTACTTAATTCCTATCATATCAGGTAGCGTGATTCAGATGCTCTACTACGGAGTATCCACAGCATGGCTTGGTACTGCAGTAGGTGTGGTAGCCCTCTACATGAGCTTACAGCAGCAGCGCACCTACACCGACACACTTACAGGACTATATAACAGGCTCTACTTAGAGCATGCTATTTTTAAGATCAATCGCAGAGCATCCACCACCTACTACGGCATGATGCTTGATATGAACGATTTCAAATTAATCAATGACACTCACGGTCACTCAGCTGGT
>JAILNO010000153.1 GCA_024691465.1 Pseudobutyrivibrio sp.
CCTTAGGCTCTACATCGTTCATAAGAGCGCCATCGATGAGAAGCTCACCAGAAGAGATCTCCTCAAGACCTGCGATCATACGAAGTGTTGTAGACTTACCACAACCTGAAGGACCTACGAAGATGATGAACTCCTGATCCTTGATATCAAGGTTGAAATCCTTAACAGCCTGGAAGCCATTAGGATATACCTTATTAATGTTTTTTAATTGAATGTCTGCCATAATAAAAATATCCTCTCTTTTAAAATTAGGGAAACCCCTTAACTAATAAAAATTATAAAAAAGAGGCCAATCAGGGACAATGTTAGAATAACCAAAAAATACAAAAACCTTTCGTTATTTTAACAAGCTATTGTCGATAGTGCACAAAGGAGTGCCTTATAAATTGAGCAATTATTCCATACTTAGCGAATAAAATATATAAAACTACCTTTCTTATGTTATAATGGCTAGAGATTTGAGAGAATTAGTAACCCATCGGGAGAATTATTTATGGAAGCATTAAAGTATAGAAATCGTCTGAGAAGATATCTAAGATTTCCTTTATTCATGCTTATTATATTTTTAATAGGTTGTCTGGCAGTTAGCCTTATTGATACTAAGATTGCTGGTTTTATGACCATCTTCGTAATGATATATGGCGTCCTTATCTACATATATTATAGGGCTAACCTTAAATCCTTTAAAAATACGATAATTGAATACGCTGTTCACTACGGCACAGTACAGAAGGAGCTCATTAAGAACTTCAGGTTACCTTATGTCCTGCTTGATTCTACAGGCAAGATCATATGGATGAATGAGCAGTTCTGCGCATTAGTTGATAAGAACAAGACTTATAACAAGTCCATTACTAGTATCTTTTCCGAAATCACCCGTGAGGGCATTGATCATGCCAAGGATGATAATTTCGATATCCATATCGAATATAACGAGAGGAAGTATCTGGCATGCCTTCAGCGTCTTGATATGACAGAGCCTCTAGCAGGTAGCAACCTGGTATCTAATATGGAAGAAGCATCAGATGGATTGGTGGCAATTATTCTGTTCGACGAGACAGATATACAGGCAATCAAGGCTAAGATTGACGATCAAGCCATGGTTACGGCACTTCTATATATAGATAATTATGATGAAGTATTCGATCAAGTAGAGAATGCTAAGCGTTCTATGTTGCTTGCTCTATTAGATAGGAAGATTAACAAGTACTTCGGCGAGGCTGATGCAGTAGTTCGTCGTCTTGAGAAGGATAAATATTTCATAATGTTCCAGCACAAATATCTGGCACACTATGAGGATGATAAGTTCTCTATTGTGGAGGATATTCCTGGAATCAAGATGGGCAATGACAAGGATATTACCATCAGTCTAGGTATAGGCCTTGGCAGCGATAGCTATACACAGAATGCTCAGTATGCTCAGATGGCTATCGACTTAGCATTAGGTCGTGGTGGATGTCAGGTAGTTGTTAAGGATGGTCAGAACGTATCTTACTATGGTACACATGGTAAGGAAGTAGAACGTACCACTCGAGTTAAGGCCAGAGTCAAGGCACAGGCGCTTAGAGAGCTTATGGAATCTCGCGAGCGCATTATCGTAATGGGACATAA
This sequence comes from Pseudobutyrivibrio sp., assembly GCA_024691465.1. Next base: position 1,612 of record JAILNO010000153.1, read on the forward strand.
TCTATCCGATGCTGATTGCTTAGGTGCATCAGTGGGTGTGTTCTGTGCAGGTAGAGAGATTGGCAAGCCAGTCAATATTGTTATAGATACAATTACCAGCTCCATGAGACCTGTAGTTGAGAGCTTCACTGAGAAGGACGAGTATCCAGATGATATGTTCATCACCAGCGAGCAGGCTATCAACTTATGTAACGACGATACACTTATAATGGTAGTTGATACCAACAGACCTAGCTACGTAGAGTGCCCAGGTCTTCTATATAAGAATAGGAATATAGTAGTTATTGATCATCACCGCCAGGTGGAAGAGGTTATCGAGAATCCTATTCTTTCATATATTGAGCCTTATGCATCATCGGCTAGTGAGATGATTGCCGAGGTGTTACAGTATTTTGCCGAGAAAATAACTATCAATCCTACTGAAGCGGATTGTATCTACGCTGGTATCTTAATTGATACTAACAACTTTATGACTAAGACAGGTGTGCGTACTTTTGAAGCAGCTGCCTTCCTACGTAGGAATGGTGCAGAAGTTACTCGAGTTCGTAAGATGCTTAGAGAGAATATGGAGACATACAAGGCACGTGCTGAGGTGGTTCGTAATGCCACCACATATCGTGGAGTATTTGCCATTGCAGAGTGCGAGCCAGATGGTAATCTCGAGAGTCCTACAGTAGTAGGTGCTCAGGCAGCTAATGAGCTTCTTAACATAGTAGGTATTAAGGCTTCATTCGTACTTACTAAGTTCATGGATAAGATATTTATCAGTTCACGCTCTATCGATGAGATAGATGTTCAGAGCATTATGACACGATTAGGTGGCGGTGGCCATGTGAATATTGCAGGTGCTCAGATTCAGAACAGGACTATAGAGGAGGTTCGTGAGGACCTTGAATCAACAATAGATAAAATGCTAGAAGAAGGAGAAATAAAACTATGAAAGTAATTCTACTTCAGGATGTTAAGTCCCTTGGTAAAAAGGGCGAGATAGTGGAAGTCAACGAGGGATACGCCAGGAACATGCTCTTCAAGAAGAAGCTTGGCGTGGAAGCTACTAATTCAGCACTTAATGATTTGAAATTACAGAATAAGCATGATGAGAAGGTTGCCCAGGAGAATTATGAGGCAGCACTTGCTTTTGAGAAAGAGATAGCAGAGTGGAAGGTAGAGACCACCATTAAGACAGGCGAGGGTGGCAGGACTTTCGGTTCTGTATCCACTAAGGAAATCGCTGAGGCTGCTAAGAAGCAGTACGGCAAAGAAATTGACAAGAAGAAAATCGTGCTAGAGGACCCAATCAGAGCACTTGGAACATATGAGGTAAAAGTTAAGCTTCACCCAAAGGTTGTTGCTACACTTAGAGTTCACGTGGGAGAGCAGTAATAATGGAAGACGTTATTCGCAGACAGATGCCTAATTCCTTAGAGGCAGAGCAGTCAGTTATCGGATCTATGATTGTTGATAGAGACGTGATAGTTGAGTGTTCAGAGATTCTCCTTAAGGAGGATTTCTACCATCAGCAGTATGGTATGCTTTTCGAGGCTATTGTAGAGCTATACAATGCAGGAGAGCCTGTGGATGAGGTAACTCTTCAGAACAAGCTTAAGGAGAAGGGAGTTCCACCAGAGGTGGCATCCCTTGAGTTCATCCAGGAGCTGGTACTTGGAGTTCCTACTACAGTTAATGCTAAAAGTTACGCCAATATCGTTAAGGATAAGGCAGTCCTTAGAAACATAATAAAGGTTAATCAGAATATCGAGAATATGTGCTTCGAGGGTACTGATGATGTGGAGACTATCCTCAATCAGACCGAGAAGGATATCTTTGCTTTAGTACAGAATCGTGGAGAGACAGATTACGTACCAATCAAGCAGGTAGTTATGAATGCCATTGCCAAGATTGAGGCCGCATCTAAGCAGAAGGGATCCGTTACAGGTATTCCTACAGGATTCATCGACTTAGACAGGCAGACAGCGGGCTTGCAGCCATCTGATCTGATTCTAATCGCAGCCCGTCCTTCCATGGGTAAGACTGCTTTCGTTCTTAACCTTGCCCAGCACATTACCATTCAGGAGCATCTGTGTGCGGCTATATTCTCACTTGAGATGTCAAAGGAGCAGTTGGTTAATCGTCTATTTGCCCTTGAGGCGAGAGTAGACGCCCAGAAGCTCAGGACAGGTAACTTGCAGGAGGCAGATTGGGAGAGCCTCACTATCGGAGCTGGTAAGATTGGTACATCCAAGCTTATTATCGACGATACACCAGGTATATCTATTAGTGCACTTCGTAGTAAGTGCAGGAAATATAAGATGGAGTTCGGTCTATCTATAATTATCATCGATTACTTGCAGTTGATGACAGGCTCAGGCAAGTCAGAGAGTAGACAGCAGGAGATTTCAGAGATCTCTCGTTCACTTAAGGCATTGGCTCGTGAGCTCAATGTACCAGTAATCGCACTTTCTCAGTTATCTCGAGCTGTTGAGCAGAGACCAGACCACAGGCCTATGATGTCCGACTTGCGTGAGTCGGGAGCTATCGAGCAGGATGCGGATGTGGTTATGTTCATCTATCGTGACGATTACTATAATCACGATACTGAGCTTAAGAATGTATCAGAGATTATTGTGGCTAAGCAGCGTAACGGTCCTATCGGAACCATAGAGCTTACCTGGCTTCCAGAATACACCAGATTTGCAAATAGAGATCACAGTCAGTATTCTAATCACGACGAATAAAGAGGGCATTTAGCCCTCTTTTTTAGTCCAATTGTATTCAAATACAATTCATATAAATATTATTTGTCTTTTTCTCGATTCCCTTGACAATACTGGAATCTCTTAGAATCATAAACTCCTTCCCGCAGCTACTCCAATATATAATACAGAGAATTGAAATCATCCTCCGCAAGGCAGAAAGGATCATAGATGATAGGAAGTGAAACACTCTGGTATGGATATTCCTTTTTAAGCTCGCGTGCGTCAATTCTTCCTTTTATCAAGTATGTGATACTTGTTATGTTAATTTTTCCTTTCATGTTATTAATAAAAAGAAATAAATCCTTCTTACACCAAGGCTTCATGGAACCTATCACCAATTGTTTCTGACATTGGTTGAAAACTAGGGCATTATCTGAGTTAAGTGTGGAAATATCCACAACTACATCACCGTCAAAGCTATTTATCAACTGAAGAGCTGTAGAAGAATCGCAGGAGAGTGCATAAATAACTCCCTTATACTTGTAGCAGGTCATATCGCCTAGCTTATATAGGTGTTCACCTACCATAGGCAAGAGACAGCTGCTTGAGTTAAGCTCGATATATAGAACTGGATGCTTCATGGCTGAATGTAGATAATTAGCAATACATAGGCACAAGTGTGTTGTTCCAAGCTTACTAGAAACGCCAGTGATTGATATTGTTTTTTTTGTTTTTCTATTTATTGACTTTGGTGTCTTCAACCTTTGTCTAAATATTGAAATCCTTTTCATGCTTTAAAATTGTAGAAAAAATCCTTTCTTCATCTTGAGACAATTTAATACTCCAAGGAACAAGTGGATATCGGTATACTTTCTTACCAATTGCTTTGGCTAGGGCTATAGTTCCTAATTTATTAGAAAAGTTACTAATAATGTAGACAGAGCTATCCTTAACCCATTTAGGCAAGTGATGATTCTTAAAAGGAGACGAGGTAGTTACATATAGAACTAGCCAGGCGTCCTTTATATGCATATCATTTGTTCCACAATCCAGGATGTATAATCCATCAGGAGGTGAGTAGCTTTTAACGGCGTCTCCATAATTGAGAATTCCTCTAAAGCTGTCGTGGTATAAAACACCTTCCTTGACTGTAGGCTTATTAAGATTGTTCCAAAGATGATGAACAGTATTATTTTCAACATCCTTGTAATATGCGTTAATTTTTCTCTTATTGAGATAACGACATAGATTGATTGCTATGTGGCTGGTGCCGATACCATCATCTGCACCGATTACTGCAATCTTCTTGCCGAGATAGCCTTTATCCGATTTTTCATTTACTCTAACTCCCTGTAGTTCAAGCAGTCGACTGCGCAATTCATCTATAGATTTAAGTCGCTTATCGACAGTAAAAGCTGTTGCTTGAGCTACTAGTTTTTTCAATCTAAAATCATCTTTTGCATAACTGTTAATCTGCATGAATTCAATTATCTTGCCGACGCTATATATATCACAGCGCTCATCTAGGCTATGGCCCTTTAGTTGCTCTGGTGCGGCCCAACTTACTGTGCCAAGGGGCATTACCCTTGCCGCTTCAGATTTCCTAATGGATATACCGAAGTCTATTAATCGTAACTTTTCACCCTGCAAAATAATATGCTCGGGCTTCATATCTCTATAAAGCACAGGCTCTGGTGTAGCATTGTGCAAAGCATATACGACATCGCATAGACTGATGGAAAGCCTAAGTAATTCGGCTTTAGTTAATTTAGTTTCTAACAGATACTCCCGAAGGGAAATTCCTTCAATAAATTCCTCAACTAGGTAGTACATTTCATCTGTATCTTCTACGCTATAAATGGTGGGTATTTGGGATGATTTAATCCCTTGTAAAAGATGTGCTTCGGATAGGATGCTGTGTGCATTAGGATGAGCTCTGTGAATAGCTTTAAGAATCCTAAGTGCTCCTATCTGTTTATAATTGACAAGTAATACTGCGGTAGCTGCTGTCTCGTGCAGTATTGAAATAACTTCATACTTGTCTTCAATACCTATAGGTATCAAACTATCAGCTCCTTCCATTCGGAAAGGCATCTCGCAGATAAGTTTATATCATAGGACAAATTATAATGCAAGCAAAAATTAAAAATTGTTATTTTTCTGTAACATTTTGCTTAATAAAAATTTAATACTTTTATCACCATTTATATGGCAACTATCCTTTACTTTCCGATATAATATATATATAATTCGAATAAGTAAAAGCTACATAGCGCATCTTATTTCGATTCGGGAGGTGATTTTTATGAAGATTGAAAGAATCAACGAGAACCAGATCAGATGCACCCTTTCTAGAGAGGATTTAATTAGCCGACACATTAAGCTTTCTGAACTAGCTTATGGATCTGCCAAGGCTAGAGAATTATTTAGAGAACTTATGGAACAGGCTTCCTACCAGTACGGTTTTGAAGCGGAAGATATTCCACTTATGATAGAAGCTATACCACTTTCGTCAGAGTCCATCGTGCTTTTAGTTACTAAGGTTGAGAGTCCAGATGAGTTAGATACTCGTTTTTCTAGATTCTCAGAGGACGAGGATGATTACGATGATGAGGATATGGAGACTATGGAAGCTCCAGCTAAGCACTTTAACGAAGCTGCAGCAGACGATGTACTTAATATCTTCAACAGTTTATTGGAAAAGGCACAGAAGGCAGTTGCTACTTCCACTGAGAAGACAGCAGTTGAGGACTTGCCAGTAGATATTACTAAGATGTTCGTCTTTGATAATATCGATGATGTAATTAGGCTTTCAAATATCCTTGGCACTTTCTACCAGGGTAAGAACTCTCTCTATAAGAGTCCATTTGATGACAAGTACTATCTTGTAGTCAGCAAGTCAGATGATAGCGCTGAGACCTACAATAAAGTATGCAACATTTTATCTGAATACAGTGATCAGCAGAATTATGTAATTGGAACTGATCAATATATGAATGAGCACTACGAGACATTAGTTAAGGGTGACGCTGTTCAGAAATTAGCGCAAGTTTAGATTTTACAAAAAAAGCACTGCATTACGCAGTGCTTTTATTATGCCTTAATATTGAATTAAGCCTTAGAATCTAAGAATGTGTTGATCTCTTCAACAAGATCCTCTGCATCAAGGCCGTGTACCATAGCTGCCTCCTCGATTGTCTCCATCTGTGATGATGGGCATCCAAGGCAGTGCATGCCGATATTAAGTAAGATAGGAGCTACGTCAGCATCGATCTGAAGAAGCTCGCCGATCATAGTTGTCTTTGAAACTCTTGCCATTTCTATAACCTTCCTTTCTATTTTTTGCTCACTTGATAATACCATGGTTTGTATTTTTCTTCAATCTGGTTGATGTAATGTTGTAGATTAAGTGCAATAAAATTTTACACAAGTCAAGTGGTTTGTAGTAACAATTCCTGGTTTGAATAAAACTAATTTGTGTACACAATTTGAACTCGTGTTAGGCAAAATCAACAAGAGTTAGGAATATGCAACCGCTATAAACATTGAAAATAAGCGGTTCTTAAAAAATAAAAATTTGTCCTTGATTTAGACACAATTCTGTTGTAATATAGCATCATCAGTTAAAGAAATTGATAAATTTTATTAATAAGTATTTTATGTAGGAGGAATTTATTATGGCATACGTAATTTCTGATTCTTGTGTATCATGTGGTACATGTGAGCCTGAGTGCCCAGTAGGAGCTATCTCACAGGGAGATTCACAGTTCAACATCGATGCTGATGCATGTGTTGAGTGTGGTACTTGCGCAGGTGTTTGCCCAACAGGAGCTATTTCACAGGGCTAATTACTGAGTTAGTTAATAACTTAATCAAGAAAACCGGTTAAAAGGCATCGCAATTGCGGTGCCTTTTTGTTATACTTTTTAAGAAATATACTTAGAAAAGGGAGATTCTTATGAGTCGTCGTAGAAGAAGAAAAAGATATAGAATACCTAGAGGTTATATATATATAGCGGCAGCAGTTATTTTTATTGCGATGCTTGTGGTGGGCATATACGCCATTAAGAAATATACACCTACCAAGGAGCATCAGGATCTAAGCGAGTACTTTGTGCTCAATCATGAGAATCAGGCTGCTGTGATTGTTAATAGCGAGTATCTTGAGACCACAGATGACAGCACTTATGGATATGCTGTTGTAAATGGCGGCCAAGTATATCTAGAGCTCGGTTTTGTTAAGGATTATATCGATGATGGTTATGTATATGACCCTTCAGAGATTACACTTAGATATGCTACTGACACTGAGGTATATACAGCTACATTGGGAAGTGCGGATTACACGATTGATAAGTCTATCAATTCACTAGCTGCTTCCATTGTGCTAGCCCAGGATGAGACAGTTTACATCTCAACTGAATACTTACAGCTCCTTTCCAACTTTACATATGCTTACTATAGTGAGCCAGATAGAGTGTTTGTTGAGACTGTAGGTTATGAGAAGCAGGTGGCTACAGCTAAGGGCAAGAGTCAGATTAGAGTACTCAACGGTCCTAAGAGCC
>JAILNO010000182.1 GCA_024691465.1 Pseudobutyrivibrio sp.
ACCATAATACAGAAGATAAGAGCCTTAGCCTGGCCGTATCCCTTCCACTGTGGGCCGGTACGACTATAGAAGGTGTTGTAGATATTAAGTGCAAGCATCTCAGATGCATGAGCTGGCTCACCGCCTGTGAGAGCTAAGTTCTGATCGAAGAGCTTGAATCCATTAGTAATTGTAAGGAATGTACATATAGTGATGGATGGCATTACATTAGGAATCTTGATTCTGAATAGTATCTGACCCCTGGTAGCTCCATCAATCTGTGCTGCCTCGATATAGTCATCTGGAATAGACTGAAGGCCAGCAATATATATGATCATCATGTAGCCTATCTGTTGCCAGCACATGAGAATAATCAAACCAATAAAACCATAAGTAGCATTAAGCGCTAGTAGTGGCCTTTCTAAAATAGAAAGTACACAGTTAATAAGTATCTGCCAGATATAACCAAGTACGATACCACCGATTAAGTTAGGCAGGAAGAATACTGTTCTAAAGAAATTAGATCCTTTTATCTTGCTAGTCAAGGCTAAGGCAATTGCAAAGGCTATCACATTAATCAGTAGTGTAGAAACCACTGTAAAAAGTGTGGTGAACCCGAATGAATGCCAGAAGTCCATATCTTTAACTACATATATGAAGTTATCCAGTCCGACGAAAGTAGCTTTCTTAATTGTTGTAAACTTGCAGAAGGACAGATATAGTCCCTGTGCAAAGGGGTATATGAAGCCTATACAAAAGGCCGCTAGTGTTGGCAGCACGAAAATAGGCCAGTGTTTTCTAATTGCTTTTTCCATGGGTTTCTCCTATTTTTCAAAATAATGGGAGGGCGTTAGGCCTCGCCCTCCCCAAATGAAGAAAAATCTCCTCTATGTAAATTGCCTCAGCATACTAAGACAATTTGCACCGAATTAGTTATTAGCTGCTGCGTACTCTGTAGCCCAACCATCAACAAAGGCTGCTACTACATCGTCCCATGAGCCTGTGCCTGCAGCATAAGCTGTAAGTGCAGAACCCACACCATTCTTCCACTCTTCAGAAGGCATTGTTGTGAAGTTCCATGAAACTGGTGTCTTGCCAGCATCTGTATATGCTCTATCGTTGAGAACGAAGAGGTTAGATGTATCTGCTGCACTCTTGAAAGGAATTACACCAATCTGCTCTGAAAGCATAGTTGTACCTGCCTCAGATGTAACCATCCATGTAAGGAAGTCGATTGTTGCCTGGATATCCTCCTCAGAAGCCTCTGAGTTAACACACCAGTAGTTCTCTGTACCTGTGCAAAGACCCTGATTAGCCTCATCGCCAGCACCTACATAAATAGGAATCATAGCCAGCTGATCATCTGTCATGCCCTTATCTGTAAGGTTAGCATACTCCCAAGAACCATTCTGGAAGAATACTGCCTGTCCATCTGCGAATTCATTCTCTGCATCATCGCCTGTCTTACCTGCGAGCTCTGAAGGATCGCATGTGCTGTTGTTGATGTAGAGATCCCAGATTGCCTTGTAGTTATCAAGGTATGTACCCTCGATTGCATCTGTAGAATCGATGCCCCTATCCTGATACTCGAAGTAGATAGGAAGGTTAGCTAAGTGAGTCTTGAATCTCCAATCAGAAGAACCATCCATACCTGCTGATGTAAATGCTGAGAATCCAAGCTCAGAAGAACGAGCTGTGATATCCTCAGCTACTGTCTTCAAGCTATCGAAGCTGTTGATATCATCAAGTGTGTAACCAGCCTCCTCGAGAAGCTTAGTATTAACAATAAGACCATATGACTCGATTACATATGCGATACCTGCAACAGCGTCGCCATCATATAATGCGAATGAATCACTTGTAAGCTCATTGTAAAGTGACGAATCCTTGAGGTCATAGCAATAATCCTTCCAGTTAGCTAAGCCTACAGGTCCGTTCACCTGGAATAATGTAGGAGCCTCATCCTTGATAATCTCAGATGAAAGTGTCTCCTCATATGTGCCTGAAGCTGCAGTGATTACAGTAACAGGAACCCCTGTCTCCTCAGTGTACTGAGCTGCAATCTCCTGCCAAGCCTCATCTGCCTCAGGCTTGAAATTAAGATAATAAACCTGTCCCTTTGCTCCGTCTGCACCCTCATTGCTTGCGGAATCTGTTCCTGTGGCCTCAGAACCACAGCCAACTAATGTTGCTGCAGCCATTGTTGCTGCAACACCCAATGCCATTACTTTCTTCAATTCCAT
>JAILNO010000213.1 GCA_024691465.1 Pseudobutyrivibrio sp.
GAAGTTTAGAATTGAATAATTCATCAGAATTATTCAATTCGTATATGGCAGGATTTTCTGAGTGAAGCGATGAAAATCATGTCTTGCAAAGCAAGATTAAAGAGCACAATTCCTATTTTGTGCTCTTTAACCGTATGTAAAGATAATAGAGGATTAATAAATAATGGCAGATAAACGAGATTACTATGAGGTCCTTGGAGTATCTAAGACAGCCTCAGATAGTGAGCTAAAAAGTGCATACAGAAAGCTTGCAAAGAAGTATCATCCTGATATGAATCCAGGCGATGCTGAGGCTGAGAAGAAATTCAAGGAAGCATCAGAGGCTTATGCAGTTCTTTCAGATGCAGATAAGAGACGCCAGTATGATCAGTTCGGACATGCAGCCTTTGAGAATGGCGGTGGAGGAGCTGGTGGTTTTGACTTCTCTGGTATGGATTTTGGCGATATTTTTGGAGATATATTTGGAAGCTTCTTCGGAGGTGGCGGCGGTGGTCGTACATCTAATGGACCTATGCGCGGTGCTAACTTGCGTGCCTCAGTTCATATTACTTTTGAGGAAGCGGCTTTTGGTTGTGAGAAAGAATTAGAGATAGTACTTAAGGATGAATGTGCTAATTGTCATGGCACAGGCGCTAAGCCTGGTACAAGCAAGCGTACTTGCCCTAAGTGCGGCGGTAAGGGACGTGTTGTGGTTACTCAGCAGTCTTTATTTGGTATGGTTCAGAATGTTACCACTTGTCCAGACTGTGGAGGTACAGGTGAGGTCATCGATACTCCATGTCCAGAGTGTAACGGTACTGGCTATGTAGCCCGCAAGAAGAAGATTTCTGTTTCAATTCCTGCAGGTATTGATAATGGACAGAGTGTTCGTATTAGAGAGAAGGGTGAGCCAGGTCGAAATGGTGGTCCTAGAGGAGACTTACTTGTAGAAGTTATTGTCTCTTCTCACCCTATATTCCAGCGTCGTGACATGGATATATACTCATCAGCACCTATATCATTTGCGCAGGCAGCCTTAGGTGGCGAGGTTATTATCGATACTCTCGATGGTAAGGTATCATATGAGGTTAAGCCAGGTACACAGACTGATACACAGATTAGATTCAAGGGCAAGGGTATTCCTTCACTCCGCAATAAGAATCTTAGGGGTGATCATTACATCACTCTTATTGTGCAAGTTCCTACTAGCCTTTCTAAGGAGGCTAAGGAAGCACTTCGCGCATACGATAAGCTTACAGGTGATACTACAACTGGAGGTCCTAAGACTGTTAAGCCTGAGAAGAAGAAAAAGGGCTTTGCTGATAAAATAAAAGATGCAATAGATGATTTATAAATGATTGTTTTTGCACATTTTCATAGTGAGAATACTTGAAGATGAAAACCAGATAGGTGTAAAATAGTTTCCAGAGAGAAATCTTTGGAAACTTTTTTTATTTATCGGGAGGAACTATGCTTCAGGAAAGTATTAAGAAATTAGTTCAATATGGTATTGATACAGGTCTTACACCTGAATCAGAGAGGATTTACACAACTAATCTATTGCTAGAGTGCATGAAGGAGGATGAGTATACTGACCCTGATTGTGATCTTAGCAATATAGTACTTGAGGATGTACTTAAGGATTTGTTAGATGAAGCTGTTAAGAGAGGTATTATTGAGGATTCTATTACCTATAGGGACCTGTTTGATACTAAGCTAATGAATCAGTTATGTCCTAGACCATCTCAGGTTATTAATACTTTTAATGCAATCTACGATAGCAAAGGAGCTGAGGCTGCCACAGATTATTTCTATAACCTAAGCCGTAGTTCTGACTATATTCGCACATATAGAGTTAAGAAGGATCTTAAGTGGACCACAGATACTGATTACGGAACTTTGGATATCACAGTTAACTTATCTAAGCCAGAGAAGGATCCTAAGGCTATAGCTGCAGCTAAGAATGCTAAGCAGTCAGCCTATCCTAAATGCCAGTTATGTATGGAGAATGAGGGATACGCAGGCAGGACTAATCATCCAGCCAGAGAGAATCATAGAATCATTCCTATAACTATCAATAACAGCCAGTGGGGCTTCCAGTATAGTCCTTACGTGTATTACAATGAGCACTGTATAGTATTTAATGGTGAACATACACCTATGAAGATAGAGAGAGCTACTTTTGTTAAGCTATTTGATTTCATCAAGCTCTTTCCTCATTATTTCTTAGGAAGTAATGCAGACCTACCAATTGTAGGAGGATCTATCCTAAGCCATGACCATTTCCAGGGTGGTCATTATACATTTGCTATGGAGAAAGCTCCTATAATTCAGGATTTTACTGTAAAAGGATACGAGGACGTCAGAGCTGGTATAGTTAAGTGGCCATTATCTGTTATTAGACTACAGTGCAAGGATGAGAAGCGAATTATAGATTTGGCAGAGCATATCCTTAACAAGTGGAGGGACTACACTGATGAGGCAGCATATATATATGCTGAGACTGATGGAGAGAAGCACAACACAATCACACCTATAGCCCGTAAACGTGGCGAGTTGTTCGAGCTAGATCTGGCTCTCAGGAATAATATTACTACAGAGGAACATCCTCTTGGTGTATATCATCCACATGCTCATCTGCACCATATTAAGAAGGAGAATATAGGCTTGATTGAGGTAATGGGCCTAGCTGTTCTTCCTAGTAGATTAAAGGGTGAGATGGAGGAGCTTGCTGACTATATAGTTAATCATAAGGATATAAGAGCTAACGATAATCTTGCTAAGCACGCCGATTGGGTTGATGAATTCAGCAAGAGATATAATAATATAGATGAAAGCAATGTTAATGATATCTTACAGCAGGAAATAGGCAAAGTTTTCTGTGAAGTCCTTGAGTGTGCAGGGGTATTTAAGTGCAATAAGGAAGGAATAGAGGGATTTAACAGATTTATAGCTGAATTATAGCGTATTAATGAGCAACATTATTCAAAATAGCGTTGCTCATTTTTTGTTATGCGACTATAATAGACTCATGCTTTTTAGAAAAATTCCATTTGATGAACTTAATAATTTCTACCAAGCTAAGTTTGATTATTATAGAATTGTCAGTGCTTTTTCAGCTATATTGATGGCGATATTGGAGATGTCTTATTTTATCTCTGATTGTCAGTTGTTCGGACGTATAGCCTACGAGACGATCATTCCTAGATTTTCTATTGTGGTACCTCTAGCGATATTCTTAATTCTATATCCTAGAATTAAGAGCTATAAGGCAGGGGCCTGGCTTTATTATCTCATGCCTCATGCATCTATGTGGTGTACCATTTGGACTATTTTTTACTTAGATAATAAGGATTATGCTAGAGAGGGATTTATCATTATGCATTTCGCATTCCTGGCGATAGGTCTTGCTATGCCTTTGATTTATCACATCCCTTTTCATGCATTATTAATTGCTAATATAGTTATTTCTAATACATTTAATCATTACGATAGTTATCAGCAGATGATTACTTTAGCTCTTCCTATATTCGTAGGAGTATGCGTAATGCATTATATTCTGGAGAATTCATATGCCGATCATTATCTTACTCTTAAGCAGTTAGAGCTCAGTTTTATCACTGATCAGCTTACAGGGGCTAAGAATAGATATATTCTTAAGGATTTGGTAGACAATGATACAGAGAGGTTAGAAACTACTAGCCCTATGTGTATTGCTATGCTTGATATAGATCATTTCAAACAGGTTAATGATACATATGGTCATGCAACCGGTGATATGATCCTCTGTAATGTTAGTAAGCGTATCATGACTAATCTATTTGATGATGATACTGTCATCAGATGGGGCGGTGAGGAGTTCGTTATTCTCCTTAATGACTATAATTATGATAAGGCTTATGAATTCTGTGATAAGCTCAGACAAGAGATAGAGGCGGAAGATAATGGAGTGTGTCCTATCACTATTTCTATAGGACTTAGCGAGTATGATCCTAGTGATACATATCATGATGCAATTAATAAGTCTGATAAGGCACTCTATAAAGCTAAGGAAAATGGACGCAACCAGGTGGTTAAATATACTGATTTATAATATAAGCTCTCCGAAAGGGGAGCTTTTTTATGTCCAGAATATTTTCAGGATATTCTGTTATTCTTTTGATTCCATTCACGTAACAATCACTTTCAATTATTAAATTAATACCATAGACAAGGCAAACTCTAACACGTAAGGAGGAGCGCTATGGGACAGATTCAGAAAGTTTTTAATCGATATGAAAAGAAATTCCTATTAGATGAAATTACATATAACCAATTCAAAAAGGAACTGGATGATTACATGCTTGAGGATGAATATGGATTACATACCATCAGAAACATCTATTATGATACACCAAATAATGAATTAATTAGGACTTCAATTGAAGGACCTAAGTATAAAGAGAAGTTCAGAGTCAGATGTTATGGCAAACCATCATACGATAGCATGTGCTTCTTGGAAATCAAGAAGAAATATAGAGGCCTGGTAAATAAGAGAAGGGTAGCCATTCCAATGGAGGAAGCAGAAAGCTACCTCATACATGGAAAGGAACCTTCTAATCCTAATCAGATATTTAAGGAAATTGATTATTTCTTCAGCCATTATCCATTAGAGCCTAAGAGATACATAGCATATGACAGAATAGCAATGTATGGGATAGAAGATCCTGAGTTTAGAGTTACTTTTGATATCAATATTAGAAGTAGGGACTATAACTTAACCTTATATAGCGATAATGGAAATGACTATTTGCTGGATGAAGGAATGAGACTAATGGAAGTAAAGATATCAGATGCAATGCCATTGTGGTTTGCGAGACTTTTATCTAAATATGAAATTTATCCTACATCATTTTCTAAGTACGGTAACTTTTATAAAAGACAATTGAAGGAAGCATAGTTTGGTATTAGCAAAGGAGTAAGAGTATGGAAGCGATTTTAACAGCATTATCTACTAGTACAACAGATTCACAAATAACTAGTCAAATGGCAGTTTTATATTCAATGGCAGCGGGTATCTTGGGATTACTTATATCTTATACATATATTAAGACAAGTAATCGTATATCGAAGAATTTCGCAAGAACTCTAATTACATTACCGATTCTGGTATGTGTAGTACTTATGGTGGTTAATGGTAACTTTGGAACATCAATTGCAGTACTTGGTGCCTTCTCATTGGTTAGATTCAGATCTCTTCAGGGAAGCTCAAGAGATATTAGTTTTATATTCTTTAGTATGACTATTGGTATCGTATGCGCAGTTGGAGAGTTAGGACTTGCTGCTGTTCTTACAGCACTTATATGCTTAGTTCACTTCATCCTCTGGGCAACCAAGTATGGCACATCTTCTGCGGCTGAAAAGGACCTTAGAGTTACTATTCCAGAGAACTTAGATTACAGTGATATATTCGATGATCTATTTGCTAAATATACTACAGAGAATAGGCAGATTGCAGTGAGAACTACCAATATGGGCTCAATGTATGAAATCAACTATCGAGTAAAGCTTAAGGATGATTGTGATGAAAAGAAATTCTTAGATGAAATTAGAATGAGAAATGGAAATCTCACAGTTGTATGTGGTCGTTGTGATGTGAATGAAGCGGAGGAATTATAATATGAAGAGAAGAAT
>JAILNO010000241.1 GCA_024691465.1 Pseudobutyrivibrio sp.
GTCTCTCTAAGTAAGCCCTTAATTACTGTAAGATTCATAGGACTGTCATCCACCACTAGAATCTCAGCATCAGGTGCTACGAACAGTGGAGCATATGGTCCCTTAGGAGCTATATCTCCCTCCTCCTCGAACTCACCCATAGGTGTGCCGTCCACTATCTGCTGCTCAAGGGTGAATAAGAAGTTAGAGCCCTCCTTATATACGCTCTCGCACCACAGCTTGCCACCCATTAACTCGGCGAACTGTCTAGATATATCAAGGCCCAGTCCTGTGCCTTGTATACCGCTATTCTTAAGCTCATCCAGCCTCTCGAAGGCGCTGAAGAGCTTATCCATATCCTCTGGCTTGACACCTATTCCTGTATCCTTGACAGAGTAGAGAATCTTGCATTTCTTATCATCCTTACTCTCCAGTGATACCTTCAGCACGAAGCCACCTTCCTCAGTGTACTTCACAGCATTAGTAAGCAGATTCAGTACCACCTGCTTAATCTTACCTACATCACCATACAGCTTCTTAGGTAGGTTCTCATCTATATCTAAGGTGAAGTCCAGTTCCTTCTGGTTACTTCTGACCCTAATCATCTTGACTATACTCCTGAGCTGTTCAGCCAAGTCATACTCCTGCTCTACCAGATGCATCTTGCCCGACTCTATCTTAGATAGGTCTAAGATATCGTTAATAAGTCCCAGCAGAGTATCTGAAGCTGAGCGGATATCTATGGCATAGTTCATCATTGATAAGAAGTATGGCTTAGGAACTCCTCTGGCATTCTCCCTGAGAATCATCTCATCCATACCTATGATTGTGTTGATAGGGGTGCGTATCTCATGGGACATATTAGCAAGGAATCTGGACTTGGCACTGTTGGCCCTCTCAGCCTCCTCCTTAGCCGCCTGTATTTCCTTATACTGACGCCTGATGATAGTATTAGTCATTACGCGCCATACAGACACACCTATGAGCAGTGCAATGAGTGCAGATATAAGAACCCTCACCGCCATTAGCTCGAATATATGTGGCTTCTTAACTATATTGTATGTAGTATCCTGGTATATAGCACCTGTGGCATCATCCACAATCTGTATGTGAAGTGTGTAATCGCCATATCTAAGCCCTGTGTACTCGAGGGCGCCCAGCTCATCCTGCTTGGCAACTATACCCTGGCTGTCATCCCCCTCCAGATACAGTGCCACTGTAGGATTGGACATGGTGTAATTAAGTATAGCCGCATCTATCTGCACACGGTTAGCCTCGGCTGGTATCACATAGGAGCCATCCTCATTAGGCGCCAGCTCCGCACCATCCACGAATATCTGCTCTAAGGCTACCTTGATAGTTCCCTCTTGTACGAAGAAATCATTGATATTGAATTTGTTCACACCAGCTCTTCCAGACACGTATAGATTGCCCTGATCATCCATCACACTGAAGGCATTACCTGTAGGAATGCTGGTAAGTCCATTAGCTGTGTCGTACAGCTCGAAGTCCTCTATCTCATCATTAATGGCATCCTCTGCTGATACACAGTAGATTCCATATGAAGAAAGCACCCAAAGATTTCCTATATCATCATAGAAGATATCGAAATTGTTGGAGTAAGGGAATGTACTTACCTCAAAAATCTCTCCATCCTGAATATACTCTAATGAATTAGATGTAATAACCCAGCAAACGCCTCGGGTCTCGTCTCTTTTTATCTTAAGAATTACATCAGAAGTAAGACCGTCATCACGGCCTAGTAGCGATACCTTGTCATCATCAATTACATAGATACCTCCACCGTCGGTACCCACCAATATCTCACCACTCAAGCCCTCTTCCACAGTGAGGCACACTGTGTTCTCCAGGCCATCCTCAGCAGTGTAGGTCTTAAGCACCTCGCCATGGTTGATAATAGCCAGACCTCCATTAGTACCCACCAGGGCGGAATCATCTGAAGCTATAGTAGTACCTCGCACCCAGTTGCTGATGAATCCATTATCCTCATTGTAATATGTAAGCTCTCCATCATCATAATTGATGAGACCGAATCCATTGGTATAGGTGCTAATCCACAGATCACCATATGCTCCACTGGTGATACACCTAATCCTGGTGTCCTGAAGAAGCTCTGTAAGCTCATTAGTCACAGGCTCATAATCATCATCCAGTATCTGAAGCCCTGTATCTGTTCCTATGTACAGATTATCCTGGTATAGACAAGTGGTATTAACCACTTCACTCTCGATTCCTGATATCTTAGTAAGATCCTGGAAATTGTTGGTAACTACCTCAGCCACGCCCTGTCTGGTAGAAGCGATCCATAGATTGCCCTGATAGTCCACTGTGAGCATCTCAATACCGCTATCAACCCCTAAGTCCTCCAGCTGCTGATACTCTAGATTATCATCCAAATAGCCCACACCATTCTCGGATGCAATCCATATGGTGTCGCAGGCCTCAGTAATCCAATTGATATATGAAAGTGACTCTGGCAGCTGTACATGATACTGCTCATTGAAGCCATTGTCTAAAGTGCCATAGTATATTGTTCCCTCACTATTAGCTATGTAGAGGGCTCCTTCCTGACTGCTTTCCACGTGCAGAGATGATATATCTCCCACTCCCAGGTCACTGCCTGATTGGAAAAAAGTTACGCTGCCATCCTCAATAATGAACAAGTCGCAGTTCTTGGTCCTGCCATAGATAGTTCCATCGCTATCAGCATCCAACTGTGAGATATAGCTACCATCTATCCTAGGATCATCCACATTGTGCAGCTGAAGCTCAGAGTCAATGTAGCACACGCCTCCAGTAGTAGCCAAGTATACATTGCCCTCATCATCCTCAGTGAAACTTCTGATGGTGGATGATGGGAGCCCCTCCTTATATGTGAATTGGATGGATTCATCCCCATCCAATATAACTATTCCATTGTCATTGGTTCCCACCCACATCTTGCCAGTGGAATCCTCGAAGATAGTCCGGCCATTGCTCAGTCCATTAGAGGAATCCATCCTCTCGAAATCATGACCGTTGTATCGGATGATTCCGCTGTAACTACCTATCCATATGTAGCCGTCATTAGATGCGTACACACAATTGGCATCTGAAGTAGGTAGCCCATTGGTGGCATCGAAGAGCCTGGCGGTATATCCCACGTCAGACATCTGACCAGATGCTGAATAGCCTCCACCTGTCTTAGGCTCCTCTATCTGGTAGTACGCTATATCACTATCTACTGCTCTTACCTGCATAGCACTAAGCGCCAATCCCGTAGTTACTGTTACTCCAGCAGCAAAGGCTAATATATTCCTGGTATTAAGCCTACAACTCATATCTCCATCCCCCAGACTCTAATCCTGATACTTCTTCAGAACCCTCTTAACTTCCTTGCTGGATTCCACAAATACTTCCACACACTTAGGATCAAAGTGTGTGCCTGCATCCTTCTTCAAAATATCCATAGCCTTATCAAAAGGCATAGCGTCTTTATATACTCTCTTAGAAGTAAGAGCATCAAACACATCTGCCACAGCCATAATTCTGGCTGACAGTGGAATGACCTCTCCCTTAAGTCCCTCTGGATATCCGCTACCATCCCATTTCTCATGATGGTAGGCAGCCATATTCCTGGCTTCCTTAAGGTAATTCTCACCCTGTACTGTGTTAATGGCCTTCTCCATAATCTCTTTGCCAGCTGTGGTATGCCCCTTCATAATCTCAAACTCTTCATCTGTAAGCTTGCCAGGCTTATTAAGTACCGCATCTGGAATATTAATCTTACCTATGTCATGCAGTGGTGCAGACATCTGTACATCTGCTATGAACTTAGGTGTAAGCTTGCTTTCGTAATAACCCTTCTTCTTAAGTCCATCTAATATTATCTTCACATAATCAGCCGTCTTAAGGATATGATAGCCTGTGTCAGAGTCACGGTTCTCCACCAGGTCTGCCATGGTGATAATAAGTCCCGTCTGCATCTGGTTAATCATCTTAGCCTGATGCCTAATATCATGTAGCTGATTAGCTGTATCCTCTGTCATCTTGCAAAAGGCGTGATAGAGATTCTCCACCTCATCATCTGTCCGAATATCAAGAGCCTTAATCTTCTTAACATTGTCCTCGATGATGGTCTGATTATCACTGTTATCCATGAAGTCATTGGCCAGGCTTGCCATACTGTTGATAGGATATAGCAAATGATACTTGGTCATGAGCATGCCATAAGACAGTATCATCACGAAGAATCCTGAGAAGATTAACAGTACCTTAAGCACGTAAGTCTTAACATAATCAGTCAGATAGTTAATCATAATATCAGCTGCGGCATAGCTTGTGGTATTGCCGAAACTATCCTTAATTGGATAATAGGCTGTCACCACCCATTCCCCTGAGATATTCTCCTCAACAGGGTCTATCTCCTTGCCCAACTGTAGATGGGTTATATATTTCTTAAGCCCCTGACTGAATTCTTCCTGGTCTCCTGGTGCATGGCTTCTAGTCTCATCCGTATTCACATCGAATACATACTGAATACCATCCTCCCTGATCCTGATTACATATATATGCTCTATACCCTGCAAGTCATCCCTGACTTCCTTAAGTCTGGATTCCGTCTCTACATAATCTGATAGGTCCGAGCCCTTCTTAACATACGCCTCTACTCTAAGGGCATCCACTTGGTCTGCAGCTATCTTCGCTGCACCTACGGCTATATTGGTGTACTCTGCTTTCTCCTGACTGTAATACAGCTGAATACTAATGAATCCCATGATGACAGTCATGGTCAAGGCAGCTGTTATAAGCATCCTGGAGACCTTGCGCTGTAGCTTACCCTTGCTGGCCTGATCAGTCTTCTTAATCTTCTTGAGATCCTCGTGGGATAGTACAGCCTGCTTCCATCCCACATTCCATATGGCTTCGATTCTATTCTGGGATACGAAGTGAAGCATTCCAATAACTACCAATGTGGATACGCCCTTGTCCACCAGGTTAAGCAATATATTGATTATGCAAAAACTCAGATAATAGTTAATATGGAATCTGTTATATATGTACTCAGTTGAAAGAGCGATGGAATCAAACTGAGGCTCTCCCAATAATGCCCACTGTATCATGGCTCCCAGTCCGCCTGATATAACTGCAGCTATGACTATAAATAGTAGTACTCCATATCCCTTCTTAAATAACTTACGGTCTGAAAATGCTGCTGCAAATAGTGCAATAAACACACTTAAGATTGAATAATATATTGAGTATGTATTAAAAATACTGCATAGGAAATTAGTAGCTACGGCCACAAGTACACCAGGGAAGAACCCACATGTAGCAGCCACACCAATAGTACCTATGGTATCGAAGTACATTGGAATACCATAGTAATATGTAGCACAAGCCAACAATACATTAACTGTAATTCCTGTTAAAATTGCAACGGCACTAGCAATTGCATTCCTATCCATCTTTTTCATTCTCTTAGTCCCCACGAATAGTTGCCCATTTTGCTGAAGTTCATTATTTAATCAGCAAGAAATGTTTCAATCTTAATTGTATCATACCTATCTGTTAATACGCTTGAATTCACGTATTCTACACGTTTATCCCACGCTTTAGCCTAAGTGATTATTTCCTCCATCTTATCCCAGTCAAATACCTTAAGAGCAGCCCTTAATTCCTTGAACTTAGAATCGTCTACAGGAGGCAGCGCATACTGGTCTAATTCGTCGAATAACATCTCGATACCGTCATATTCCATCTGAGGAATAAGCTCCTTAAGAGCCTCATATGCTTCCTGTAATGTATCCTCAGGAATCATTTCCTTAGAATCATCTTGAGTATCTTCTTCCTCCTCTCCATAAATAGCATGGAAGCTATCATATATCTTGCTATATATATCAAGCACCGCCTCAGTGTTGTTATTAATAGTATCCATATCAGCTGCCTTGCCAGCCATCTCAAGAGCGAGAGCTCTCTCAGATAGATCCAAGGCTCCTATTAATCTAGCTGATGACTTAAGAGCATGCACTTGGATTGTGTAATTGTCTATATCTCCTGCCTCATAGTAATCCTTAATCATCTGAATCCTAGATGCTGCTGTGTCATAAAAGCTACGGCATACTATCAGATATGTATCTCTATCTCCAGCTGCCTCTATTCCCTTAGCCATATCAATTCCATCTATTTGAGATATTGCATCAAATAATTCATCTTCATCATTAGATTGCAAGTCACTATCAGCAGCAAGCTCGTTTGAAACTACCCTTTCGATTTTGTCTTCTGGTAAGTATTGCTCGATTAACCCTTCGAACTTCAATCCATCGATAGGCTTAGATAGATAGTTGGAGAATCCGGCCTCCAAATACTCTTCCCTGGCTCCCTTAACTGCATTGGCAGTAAGCACCACAATTGGTACATCATCATTCAAATGACAGGTATTCCTAATCATCCTAAGGGTCTCTTCGCCACTCATGCCTGGCATCATGGCATCCAGGAAAATAATGTCGTACCTTTTGCTTCGGCATAGGTCCACAGCCTCGAAACCAGATGAAACGGTCTGCACCTGTATCTGTATTCTCTTAAGTAAGCTCTTGGCAACGATCAGATTCATCTCTACATCATCCACCACTAGAATCTCTGCGTTAGGTGCATGATATGTCTCTCTATCGTCAGCAGATGTGGTTGATTCTGCTTTCAACTCGTAGTTTCCAATCTTCTCATCTCCCATTACAGGCTGTACGATGGCAAATGAGAAAGTTGAACCCTGTCCATACACACTGGTAACTTCTAAGTTAGAGTTCATTTTCTCTAAGAGGCTCTTAGTAATGCTCATACCAAGACCTGTACCTTCCACCTTCTTGTTCCTCTGCTCGTCGATACGTCGGTATGGAGAGAAAAGCTTCTCAATCTCATCTTCCTTGATACCAATACCTGTATCAGTAACGCTTACCATGAGCTTAATATTCTCAGGTGAAAGCTGTTCATAATCCATTACGAAGGTAACCTTACCCTCGTTGGTATACTTGACTGCATTGTTAAGTATATTGATAATTATCTGCTCAATTCTTACATCATCGCCGTACAGCTGCTGAGGGATATTAGGATTGATATCCACCTCAAACTCCAGGTTCTTATCATTAGCCTTAGGGCTAATCATATTGACCAAATCGTTGACAAGTACACTCAAATCATACTCTCCGAAGACTAAGTCGAAGTTGCCTGACTCAATCTTAGAGAAATCTAATATATCGTTAATTAGAGAAAGTAATGTCTTGCTGGCACTCCTAATATCTCTAGCATATTTTTTGGTAGACTCTTCCTTAGACTCTCTGGTAATCATAGTTACCATACCAATAATGGCATTGATAGGAGTCCTAATCTCGTGAGACATATTGGCAAGAAATGCTGACTTGGTCTTATTAGCTTCCTCCTCCATGCGAAGAGCACGCTCAAGAGCCTCTGTCTTCTCGCCCTGCAATTTCCTAACCACTTCTTCATGCTCTTGATTCTGTCTCTTGGTAAGTGTATATACGGCTCCATTAATAATGGAACTGATTATCACTATCATAAGTATCAATAGCTCAGTGTAGAAATACATCTTGAACATATTGGTCTCGTATATTTCTCGCTCCTTGGTAATGGTGTATACCTGCTCCACCAAGGACTTGTTATCCTCGTTGAGTATCTCTATATGGAACTCGTAAGTACCATATGGAATCTTATAGTAGGATATAGGCCTGAGATCGCTAGACTGAACCTTAATCTTCTCTGTATCCACCCCTGCTAAGTAATATCTAACATATGGGTCTGTTGGGGTGAAATTGTTGAGATTGAGAGTAAGCTCCACCTTCTCAGTACCCTGCGGAATAATAATCTCGTTACTATTAGTGATATCAGAGTATTTTCCATCTAGAGAAATACCTGTAATCTTAGCCTTGTACACGCTGATCTGCATGCTATACGCATTAATATCTAATCTGTACACACCTGAATCACCGCAGATGTATAGGATATGGTTCTCCTCGAGATAGTTCCATGCATTACTAGTAAGGCTGCCAGGTAGGCCAGCCTTAGAGTCTAGGAGCATGTATGCATCCTCTCCTGCTTCCTGTCCTGCCATGAGATTCTCGTAACGCACCACATAGATACCAGCACCTCCCATTATGAATACATTGTCATTGTCATCCTGGTACAAATCGTAATTATTGAAGTAAGGTATGCCACTAATCTCATGGACAGAATAATCTGCGTCCATATAACACATGCCGCTACCAGTCAGGACGAAGTAACCAGCAGCCTTCTTATCCTTAACAATTCTCAAGATTACGCTAGAGGTGAGCCCATCATCCCTATCCACGTATCTTTCCACTCTATTATCCTTAATGACAGCTATTCCATCGCCGTCACTACCTGCTAGGATGACACCATCATCCTCAAGTACATTGAGGATATTGGCACTACTTAAGGTACGACCACTCCTCATAGTTGCATCCACTTGTCTATCCCTGATAATGGCCAATCCACTCTCACTTGATATAATAATTGAACCATCACTAAGTGTCTTAACCAGTCTAATCTTCCTATCATCGAATCCCTCTGGCTCACTGAGTAGATAAGGCGCGAATTCCCCCGTCTGGGTAAGATACATCATATCCTTACCATAGGCTGCAATTATTAGGTTGCCATATGGGTCTATGGCCATACTACGTATCCTGCTACCACTATAGAATTCTGTCAGTTCATTATGAATGCTGCTTCCTTCAGTAGTATCAATAATAACCAGCCCATCATCCGTTCCCACATAGAATAGGTCCTGGAACTTCTGCACGGCATTGGTTACTAAAGCATCCTGATTGCATGCTCCGAACACATCCACAAATGGAGAAGGACTAAGGCACAGCAATCCCCTTCTATAGGAAGTGAACCACAGATTGCCTTGATAATCCTCATATATCCTCTCAACTGAGCTATCGAAGGCGCCTGTGTTAAGCAAGCTAATCTGGCCATTCTCATCCATAATTGCTACGCCAGAATTAGAAGCTATATAGGTGTAGCCTCCCTCATAGAAATATATGCTGTTAATATCAGATATGCCTTCAGCCTCGATGGTTTCAGTACGCTCAAACCAATCGTCCTCTTCTTCGTACTTGTATATGCACTGCATATCTGTGCCCACATATAATGCCCCCTGATTGTCAAAAGCTACGCTAGTAGCCTCATCACAATCAAAGGTCGTATAATCTGAGTCATTCTCATAACAGAAGATTGTTATATTGCCCTGGCTATTGAGTACCGCCACATGGCCAAAACTATCAGCGGCTATCCTAGATACATTGCCAATCCCCTTGTATGCCTTAACTATGTGAATCTCTTCATCCACCACATCAGCAATAACTAATCCTGCTGTAGTTCCTATGTAATATAGACCATTGGAATCCTGTATGATGCCCCTGATTGAATTGGATGGCAGGCCACCGTCCGTATCAAGTACATCCGTTGACAGATCATCCTTAAGCATGGTTACACCAGCACCATTAGTGCCTATCCATAATCTATCCTTGCCATCGGCATAGAGGCACTGTACTGATCTGACTGAATCATATAAGCTAAGTAGTTCGAAGGTATCTCCATTGAATCTATAGAGTCCTCCATAAGTAGCTATCCACATGCTACCGTCATTAGTCTGTACCACATCATTGGCACAGCCACCTATTAGACCATTGTCGCTGTTGTACATTCTCTGTATGAAATTAACATTCACACTGGCCTCAGCCTCTATAGGTGATGTATATGCTAACATGGTAAAAAGTAACATCGTTGCCAATGTCACTTTTGCACCTAGAGACTTCTTTAATTTCTTAGCATTGTGCTTCCTGATTCTATATTTAGAATACTTGCGAACTATAAATATAAGCATGCATCCCACGAATGAATCTGCAAAGCACAGGTAGGTAGCAGCTAAGAAGACTGATAATAGAGAATTGAGTCCTAAGGCATCGAAATAGTCCATAAGGGCATCAGGCAAATATAGACTGAATTCCCCATTAAATGCAACATAGAAAATAATAGAAAGCATAACACTCCTGATAACAGCGAATGTTAAACTGAGACTAAGCATTGATAGGAATCTACTAAAGTAACGATTGTTCCTACTGAGCATATGTATACTGAAAGCCAGAATCATATCCATTCCAATTAGATATACATCCTGGTGTATGAAGATAGCAGACAGTCCGCCACTGATAGCTGCCACTAGCACACCTACAACTGGGCCACCATAATAGGCAGCATAAATAGTTCCAGTAATATTGCCATATCCTGGAAATACTGTTAAGGATGCTACTAATCTGCCTAAGCAATTAAATATCACTCCCAATATCAATATTCGTAACTTTTTCCTTGAATCGAGATTGCTCATATATGTCCCCACCAATACTACTCTTCAATGACGTCTATAATCTTAAGAAATACTTCCACTACAAATGGGTCATACCATACTCCTGACTTCTCCTTAAGCTCTCGCTTAATCTCATCCACACTGTAACGTTTCCTATATACCCTGTCATGAATCATATCATCATATGCATCTGCCACCGCTATAATTCGGGCAATAAGTGGAATATCCTCGCCCTTTTTACCTGAAGGATAACCACTGCCATCATACTTCTCATGATGGTATAGTGCAGCTGCTGCAGACTGAGGAATAGCCTTCATATTCTCCATAAGTTTAGCGCCCTTGATGGTATGATTCTGAACTATCTTCTCATCCTCTTCAGTAAGCTTGGTGGTCTTGCTTAGGATTCGCTCAGGTACTGCGTAGTTACCTATGTTGTGAAGCATAGCTCCATAGTAGACCACATCGCAATCCTGCTTATCCATACCCATAGCTTCCGCTATCTTCCTAGAGTAATTAGCCACCTTGATAGAGTGATTCTTATGATAGTAATCTTTCTCATCGGCGAGAGTACTACATATATTGAACATGTCATCAATTATCTTATTCTGCATGTACAATCTGCCCTCGAAGCCCATGACAATCCATCCTATGATGGCGCTGATAAGCATAATTGCAAGCCAAAGAGGAATACCTACCATGTATGCTATGCCCAGCGCACCTGAGAAATATGACTTATGAATATAGTAGGTCATCTCATAGTCAGATAAATCCACATCGCCTGTTAAACTATATAGAATCCAGCCAATATTAGTCTGGCCAGAGAAATCAGCTGTTGATTTAAGCATCACTTCACCTGATGTGCTAGAGTCATCAGGCAGGTAGATGAAGTAATCCCCATTCTTAAGGGGTATTAGCAAATCTTGCCCAGCCATGAAGTAATTGAGTGTGATATCATTCTCGTCATAATTCCTAAGATCTATTATCTGAGCTGTCTCCTTGCCACCTACGAACTGGTGCACTTCCACCTTGCCATTCCAGGCATTGTTTATATAGCAGTTCTCCTTGATATTAACTCTCAACTGCCACTTGGTAAGAATACATCTGGAATTATTAGTAATGGTACCCTCGTAGATCTTGCCATTGATAATAGTTCCAGGAAAAGCGTCATTTTTCTCCCAGGAATCTGTAAGAAGACCCCTTGGGTGTATGTCCGCAGTAACCTCCATGGAAACTGAATCAGACGTGATTGTACGCTCAGTTTTATTAAATTCATTGACTTGTATTACATGGAATAAAAAAGACAATAAAATAAGAACGAATATGATTGTTAAAACGATAAAAACTTTTCTAACAAATCCTTTCACTTCGTAAAAAGACTGCATCCCCGTAACCTCCCCGTGTCTAAAAAATTAGACAAAATAATAATATCACTTTTTTCATAAAATTGAAGCAACAATTAATACAATTTATTAATTGTTGCTCAATAAATACTTACAAAGTCATACTGATAGCTCCTAAGAGCTCTTCCACTTCCTCATCAGATGGAATTCCATCATAACAGAGGGCGTAATCTATAAGCTGCTCGAAAGCACTCTTCCT
>JAILNO010000245.1 GCA_024691465.1 Pseudobutyrivibrio sp.
CTGGTGCCGTCGGACAGGATGCGCTGGGTGGAGAGCATGGATGATTGCTGCACAGCCAGCTGCTGCTTGCCGAAGTTGCGGCGGTACTCCTTAGGACTGCAGTTGTAGAGCCTCTGGAAGGTCTTGTTGAGATACTTGGGATCAGAGAATCCGCAAGTGATACTAATATCAATTAATGTAAGGTCCGTGGTCAGTAGTAGACTGCGGGCCTTTTCGCATCTGAGCTTCATCAGGTACTCCTGAAATGTCATGTGGAAATTGTCGGTGAAGAAATGAGACAGGTGAGTCTCAGTAATGTGCTCCATGTCAGCTAGCAGGGACAGCGTAACTTTTTCCTGATAATTGTTCTCTATGAACTCGGCGATACGCTTGATGCGACCGCTCTTGCCACGCTGGCTCATGGCCTCATTGCTGCTGATAATCTGGTATGGCAACAGCTTGAGCAGCTGGTTGAATAGCAGGCTCAAGTGACCTGCGCAGGACAGCTCATAGAACTCATCCTTCTTAAAGAACTCGGCGGAAAAAGTTACGATTAATTCACGTAGTGTGAGGTAATCGGGTGATTCGTCAGCCCTAAGGATAGGGGTGTCGGTGAATTCGAGATTGCGGAGCATAGGGGCAGAGTTGTAGAAGAAGGAAGGATTGGCCTGGAGGAAAAGCATAGGCACATTCATATCGGAGGACAGCTCGTGGACCTGAAATGGATTGATGCAGATGATGTCGCCTGCTTGTAGGTGATGCGTCTCTTTTTCCATGGTAAGGACTATGTCCCCATAGAGAACAAGCCCTAGCTCGTACTCCGTGTGGAGGTGAGGGGCGCGGTATTTCAGGATATTGATGAAGGCCTTGAAGTCTATATTCTTTTCAGTGATTATTTCAAATTCATGATTCATAATTGTAAAAATCGCAAGATTGTCAGTTAGCGACAACAAACTATATCCCTTTTGAGTTTAACACATAGGTTAGAATATAGGAAGTTAAAACAAGAAACTTCCTAGCAGGTGCTAGGCTAATTAAAGGAGGATAGAGTATGAGCAAGTTTTTCAGCGCAATCCCTGAGATTAAGTATGAGGGAAAAGACAGCACTAATCCATTTGCATTCAAGTACTATGATAAGGACCGCAAGATTATGGGTAAGACTATGGAGGAGCATCTTCCATTCGCCATGGCTTGGTGGCACAATCTAGGTGCTAATGGAGTGGATATGTTCGGACAGGGCACAGCAGATAAGTCCTTTGGCCAGACTCCAGGTACTATGGAGCACGCTAAGGCTAAGGTAGATGCAGGCTTCGAGTTTATGAAGAAGCTTGGCATCAAGTATTTCTGCTTCCACGATGTGGATCTGGTTCCAGAGGCAGATGATATTAACGAGACCAATCGCAGATTGGATGAGATCTCAGATTACATCTTAGAGAAGATGAAGGGCACAGATATTAAGTGTCTCTGGGGTACTGCCAATATGTTCGGCAATCCTCGTTTCATGAATGGTGCTGGTTCTACCAACTCTGCAGATGTATATTGCTTCGCAGCAGCACAGGTTAAGAAGGCCCTTGATATCACTGTCAAGCTAGGCGGTAGAGGTTACGTATTCTGGGGTGGCCGTGAGGGATATGAGTTCCTTCTTAATACAGATATGAAGTTCGAGCAGGAGAATATCGCCAACCTTATGCACATGGCTGTTGAGTATGGCCGCAGCATAGGATTCAAGGGTGACTTCTACATCGAGCCTAAGCCAAAGGAGCCAATGAAGCACCAGTATGATTTCGATGCAGCTACAGCTATCGGATTCCTTCGTCAGTACGGACTTGATAAAGACTTCAAGATGAATATCGAGGCTAACCATGCGACACTTGCACAGCACACATTCCAGCATGAGCTTCGTGTAAGTGCTATCAATGGCATGCTTGGTTCAGTAGATGCTAACCAGGGCGATCCACTACTTGGCTGGGATACAGATGAGTTCCCATGCAACGTATACGATGCTACTCTTGCTATGTACGAGGTACTTAAGGCAGGTGGCCTCACAGGTGGCTTCAACTTCGATTCTAAGAACCGTCGTCCTAGCTACACCTACGAGGATATGTTCCACGCCTTCATCCTTGGTATGGATACCTTCGCACTGGGCCTTATCAAGGCAGCAGAGCTTATCGAGGATGGCCGTGTAGATAACTTCGTTAAGGAGAAGTATTCAAGCTTCGGCTCAGGCATCGGCAAGAAGATCCGCGACAAGAGCGTGACACTTCAGGAGTGCTCAGACTACGCACTTCAGATGAAGAAGCCATCACTCCCAGGCTCAGGCCGCCAGGAGTACTTAGAGGCAGTGCTTAACAACGTATTATTTAAGTAATTATTCTTTCATTCTTCTTAATATATTGTGGAAGGGACCCTTCGGGGTCCTTTTTTGTGTGGGAAGATTGGGGTTGAAGAGTTATAGTTAAAAAGTTTATAATATCTGCCATGAGTTATTTAAGAGAGGATATGATATGTTTTGTACTAATTGCGGAAAGATGCTGGAGGATGGTTCTAAATTCTGTCCTAATTGTGGGATGAATCTAGGAACAGCTGCTACAGCACAGGCTCCTACTACACAGGCTCCTACTACTAAGGTAGAAGTGAATCCAAGAGTAGTGGTTAAGAAGTCTAACCCTATTAGAACAATTGTTATTCTATTAGTGATAGTTAGCATTGCTTTATTTGCAGGCTATGTAATCACGCCACAGCCTGATGAGGTGGCTGTAACTTTTGTTGAGTCGATGGCTGATTTAGATATGAATACCATGATAGATTGTTGCGACAGCAAGACTGCTGCCATGCTTAAGGGACAGCTGGGTGTATATGATTTGTTATTTTCAGTGAGTGGTCTGGGAGTAGATACAGAGACTATGCTTCAGGCAGCACCATTTTTAGCTGAAATGGATGGCGTGAATATGGA
>JAILNO010000010.1 GCA_024691465.1 Pseudobutyrivibrio sp.
AAAAAAATGGCAAATCACGATTTCGAACAATGGAACGGTTTTGTAGGTCGCGTTTGGAAGGACAACGTTGATGTCCGCGACTTCATCCAGAACAACTACACTCCATATGATGGAGATGAGTCCTTCTTAGCAGATGCTACAGAGGCAACCAATACTCTTTGGGGTAAGCTCCAGGAGCTTCAAGCGCAGGAACGTGCAAAGGGCGGCGTTCTCGATATGGATACAGATATTGTATCTTCACTTACTTCTCATGGTGCCGGCTACATTTCAGATGAGACAAAGGACCTTGAGCAGATTGTTGGTCTTCAGACAGACAAGCCACTTAAGAGAGCATTCATGCCATTCGGTGGTATCACAATGGCAGAACAGTCTTGCAGAATGTACGGCTATGAGCCAAGCGAAAAGCTTCACGAAATCTTTACCAAATATCATAAAACTCACAATCAGGGCGTATTCGACATCTACACTCCAGAGATGAAGAAAGCTCGTCACAACAAAATCCTCACAGGTCTTCCAGATACATATGGACGTGGTCGTATCGTAGGCGATTATCGTCGTGTTGCTCTTTACGGTATCGATTACCTTATCGAAAAGAAGCAGGCTGATTTTGCAGCTACAGAGCGTCAGGGTATGAGACGTTACGACTTCCAGCTTCGCGAGGAAATCACAGATCAGATTAATGCACTTAAGGGCATGAAGGAAATGGCTGCTATTTATGGCATCGATATCTCTAAGCCAGCTGCAAACGCTAAGGAAGCTGTTCAGTGGTTATACTTCGGTTACCTTGCAGCTATCAAGACACAGAATGGTGCTGCTATGTCAGTAGGTCGTGTTTCTACATTCCTTGATATCTACTTCTCTCGTGACCTTGCAAATGGCGTTATCACAGAGTCTGAGGCACAGGAAATCATCGACCACTTCACAATGAAGTGCCGTATGGTTAAGTTTGCTCGTATCGAGTCTTACAACCAGCTCTTCTCTGGTGACCCAGTATGGGCTACACTTGAAGTTGGTGGTATCGGTCTTGATGGACGTCACCAGGTTACAAAGACCTGCTACAGATTCCTTCACACACTTGAGAACATGGGACCTTCACCAGAGCCAAACCTTACAGTTATGTACTCAAGTCGTCTTCCTGAAAACTTCAAGAAGTATGCTTCAAAGATTTCTGTTACTACATCTTCTATCCAGTACGAAAACGATGATGTAATGCGTGTAACATGGGGCGATGATTACTCAATCTGCTGCTGTGTATCTGCAACAGAAACAGGTAAGGAGCTTCAGTTCTTCGGTGCTCGTGCAAACCTTGCTAAGTGTCTTCTTTACGCTATCAACGGTGGTGTTGATGAGAAGACTGGCGATCAGGTTGGACCAGAGTACAGACCTATCACATCAGAAATTCTTGACTATGATGAGGTTATGGACAAGTTCGATCAGATGATGAACTGGCTTGCTCACATGTATGTTGGTGCTCTTAACATGATTCACTACATGCATGATAAATATTACTATGAAGTTTGCCAGATGGCACTTATTGATACACACGTACGTCGTTCATTTGCTACAGGTATCGCTGGATTCTCACACTGTGTAGATTCACTTTCAGCTATCAAGTATGCAAAGGTTAAGGCTATCCGTGATGAGAACGGTGTAACAAAGGATTTCGAAATCGAAGGAGACTTCCCACGTTACGGTAACGATGATGACAGAGCTGATGAAATCGCTGTATGGCTTCTTAGAACATTCATGAGCAAGCTTCGTCACATCCATACATATAGAGATTCAGAGCCTACTACATCTATCCTTACAATTACATCTAACGTTGTATACGGTAAGGCTACAGGTGCTCTTCCAGACGGAAGACCAGCAGGCGAGCCACTTTCACCAGGTGCTAACCCAGCATACGGTGCAGAGCAGAACGGTCTTGTTGCATCACTTAACTCTGTTGCTAAGCTTCCATATGAGGAGGCACTCGACGGTATCTCTAATACACAGACAATCAACCCAGGTGCCCTTGGACACTCTGAGGAGGAGCGCGTAAACAACCTTGTTAACGTTCTTGATGGTTACTTCGATCAGGGTGCTCATCACCTCAACGTTAACGTATTTGGTAAGGAGAAGCTCATCGATGCTATGGAGCATCCTGAGAAGCCTGAGTACGCTAACTTCACAATCCGTGTATCAGGTTACGCTGTTAAGTTCATCGATTTAACAAAGACTCAGCAGCTCGACGTTATTGCACGTACATGCCACGAGGCTCTTTAATTAGATCTTTTTATGCGGCCGACCAAAAGGTCGGCCGCTTTTTTAATGAGGTATTATTATGAGTGAGATAAAAGGATATATTAACAAATTCGAAAGCTTCGGAGCCGTAGACGGTCCAGGAGTTAGATTCTTGATTTTCTTAAATGGATGCAGGATGAGATGCGCCTTCTGTCATAACCCAGAGACATGGGCTGAGCATCAGGGTGATGAGATGACTGCTGATCAGGTCCTTGAGAAAGCACTTCGTTTCAAGCCATATTGGAAAAAGGATGGCGGTATCACTGTCAGTGGTGGTGAACCTCTTCTTCAGATTGATTTCTTATTGGATTTATTTAAGAAAGCCAAGGCAAAGGGCATCAATACTTGTATTGATACAGCTGGTCAGCCTTTCACTCATGAGGAGCCATTCTACAGCAAGTGGAAAGAGCTTATGAGCCTCACCGACACAGTTATGCTGGACATTAAGAACATTGACCCAGTTGCTCACAAGGAGCTCACTGGTGTAGATAATGCCAACATCCTTGAGATGGCTAAGGAGATTTCTGATATGGGAATCACTCTCTGGATTCGTCACGTACTAGTACCAGGTGGCAGTGATAATGATGACTACCTCCGCCGTACCAGAGAATTCATCGATACTCTCAAGACTGTTGAGAAGGTAGAGGTACTTCCATACCACTCTCTCGGTGTCCCTAAGTATGCTGAGTTAGGTATTCCATATCGCTTAGAGGGAGTTGATTCTCCTACAGCTGAGCGCATTAAGAATGCTAAGGATATCTTAGGTGCTAACTAAGGAATAATAATAGGAGCTGGATTGAATATGCAATCCAGCTCCTTTACTTTGCAGATAATTATTTCAACAGTTCTTCCATACCATCCCAATCATAGAGTCTCAGTAAGCGCTCCAGCTCAGCTATCTTATCCTCGTCATCTTCAGGCAATTGATAATCCTCCAACTGATTGATTATTAACTCTATGGAATCGTAGTCCATCTGCGGTACCAGTTCTTTCAGTGCATTATAAGCATCCTGTAATTCCTCTTTATCAATAGCCATCTTCTGCTCCTCATTATCTTTCTTAGCGAGCTTTCCAAGCTTTTGTTTGTAGGA
The DNA here is from genome assembly GCA_024691465.1 of Pseudobutyrivibrio sp. The sequence continues at coordinate 3,375 of JAILNO010000010.1, forward strand.
TTCATAGTCTGATATTAGCTTGTCATGATTGTTCTTTATAAATTCTATATCGTCCTTCTTACCTGCATTCTCAAGACTCTCAGCAAGAGTAGACAGAGCCTGATCCCCTATAATCCTAGCTGATGTCTTAAGCGCATGTACCTTGACTGTATATAACTTGATATCGCCACTTGTGTATGCTTCCTTAATAGTTCCTAGATTGTAATCGATGGTGTCATAAAAGTCGCGAATGCTGTGGATATATATGGAGATTCCTCCAGCTGCCTTCACACCATCCTCAAGAGATATGGTATCCACATCCTTAATCCAGAGCATATCTTCTGGTAAATCATCTGGCTCATTCACCACCATATCCTCAGCAGGTCTAGCCTCCACCAGTCCCTCTATATGCTTAAGAATAGTACTCTCAAGTGCTGTGGTATCGATAGGCTTAGAGAGATATCCATTGAATCCCTTGGACTTATAGAAGCTCTCTGCCTCTGGGAAAGCATTGGCAGTAAGGGCATACACTGGTAAGTCCTCATAGTTCTCTCGTATCTTGGCAAGAGTCTCTATACCATCCATACCTGGCATCATATGATCTAGAAGCACCAGATTGAAGGTCTCCTTAGAAATAATATCAAGACACTCCTCTCCACTCTTGGCTGTAACTATACCTATCTGGGTAGGCTTAAGCAATCCCTGTATGACTGTGAGATTCATGGAGTTATCGTCCACCACCAGCACTCTGGCCTTAGGGGCTATGAACTGTGGTGCATAGAATCCCTTACCTGTCACATCATCATGCTCGGTAAACTCTCCAATAGGAGTAGGATCTATAATCTTCTGATCGAAAGTAAAAATAAACTCAGAACCCTCACCATATACGCTCTCGCACCAGAGCTTGCCGCCCATGAGCTCACTGAAACGTCTGGATATATCAAGTCCCAATCCAGTACCCTGGATGCCACTGTTCTTTTTCTCATCAAGTCTCTCGTAAGCTGTGAATAACTTATCAAGATCCTCTTCCTTGACACCTATTCCTGTGTCCTTAACTGATGCTCTGAAGGATGCCACATCCCCCTTAATATCCGTCAGTCCGATCTTGAGAGTGAAGCCTCCCTTCTCTGTATACTTAAGGGCATTGGTTAACAGGTTAAGAATAATCTGCTTAATCTTCTCTCCGTCGCCATATAGTATCTTAGGAATATGCTCATCAATCTCCATATCAAAGGTGAGTTCCTTCTGGCTACTCCTAACCTTAATCATGGATACAATAGAGCGCACATGCTTAACTACATCATACTCCTGCTCAACCAGATGCATCTTGCCCGATTCAATCTTAGATATATCAAGGATCTCGTTGATGAGGCTAAGAAGAGACTCTGCCGCATTATTGATATCCATGGAACAGTTCACCACAGACATAAGGTATGGTCTAGGCACTCCCTCTGGATTCTCCCTAAGCAATATCTCATTCATACCCAGGATAGTATTGATAGGTGTCCTAATCTCATGAGACATATTGGCCAGGAATCTGGACTTAGCACTGTTGGCCCTCTCAGCCTCATCCTTAGCCTGCTGAATCTCATTGTACTGCCTTCTGATGATGGTCCAGGTCATTACTCGCCATACTATGAAACCTGCTGCAATAGCAAGTAATATCATCATAAATACCCTTACTATTAATCTCTCGAAGAATCTAGGCTTCTTGATAATAGTGAAGGTATCATCCTGAAGCACCATGTCAGATCCAGTATCAAGCATCTGTATATGTAGAGTGTAGGTACCATATCTCAGCCCTGTGAATTCCAAGGCTCCTAATTCGCTTCTTAGATTAGTGATACCGTCATCATCAGTACCCTCTAGATATACCCTTACCACTGGATTGGTCATAGAATAATCGAATATTGCTGGAGTAATCTGAATACGGCCTGTCACAGGTGGAATCACATAGCTATCATCCGCCTGAGGAGAAAGTAACTCCTTATCGCAGGTAATGGACTCAATCCATGTCCTGATTCCTGTATATTGAATGAAGAACTTATTAATATTGACCTTAGTAACTCCTGTTGAGCAGGACATATATAGATTGCCATGCTTATCCAGCTCATTCCTAGAGCTAGCTGGAGTACCTGTCATGCCATTATCTAGAGTGTACTGCCGGTACTCTACTATCTGATCGTCCAATAGTTCCTGTAATCTAACTACATATAGACCGTTTGATGATAGAATCCAAGCATTGTCATGGGTATCGAAATATATGTCCAGATTATTATTGTAAGGAACTGTAGTTATCTCAATAATCTCACCCTCCTTAATATATTCGATAGAGTTGGAAGTGATTATCCATATAACATGGTGCTCATCATCCCTTCTAATACGGTGAATTACCTCGCTGCTTAGTCCATCCTCCAGACCTAAATTAGTAATGCCAGAATCATCCACTACATATAGGCCATCACCGTCAGTTCCTATATATAATTCATTGTTGAATCCTTCTTCAACATCGAAGAATACGGTATTATCTATGCCATCAGCCTTACCATAGGTCTTAACCACTTCCCCATTCTTAATAATGGCTAGTCCTGCATTGGTATTAGCCATTATGGAGCCATCCTTCGCCACTCGACAGTTGCGCACCTCATAGCTAGGCATACCTCTTTCCATGGTATAATCTGTTATCACTCCATCAGTAGTGTAGGAAACCAGCCCGAGCTCTTCTGTAAAGGTTGATACCCATAGTGTGTCATCCTCATCCTTTACAATGCATCGTACTTTCTCCTGACCGATATGATCCACCAGAGCATTAGTAACTAATTCATTGTTGGCATCTAATATCTTAATACCATCATTGGTTCCTATATATAGATCCTCTCCCAGTAGACAGGTAGAATTAGCAATTCCTATATCTATCCCTGCCTCTAGAGTAATATCCTCGAAATTGTTAGTGACCACCTTCATAACGCCCTGTTTAGAAGAAGCCACCCAGATATTACCCTGATAATCAGAGGTCATCATCTCAATTGAACTATTGATAGGTAGATTATCTATTAAGTGCAGCTTGTTCCTCACATCCACGTAGCCTATCTGGCCATCAGAAGCAACCCACACCCTATCACATGAATAATCTAGCCACTTAACCTTATTAATTCCCACCGTATCGATGACATTCATATCACTGAATCTGTCACCGAAGTAGCCAAAATACAGCTCTCCTGTATTCATACCGAAGTACACCTTACCAGGATTATATGGAGCTGGAAGGATAGTAGATACCGTTCCCTCTCCCAGCTCTCCATTGGCATAGAAAGCCGTAACTGCTCTATTCTCAATGGAGAATACATCTCCATCTAATGTATATCCATATATGACTCCCTTGGAATCTGACTGGAGTCTAAGCACTCGCTCGTGATTAATACGCTCATCATCCAGGATATGCACCTCTAGATCCTCATCGAAATATGCAATACCCTCAGTAGTACCCACATATATGATACCCTCTAGATCCTCTGCAAACCCTCTGGTTGATGTGGAAGGAAGCCCATCCTTGTAAGATATATGAGTAGCCTCTGCCCCCTCAAGGATAACTACACCATTATCGTTAGTCGCCACCCATATACGACCCTTACTATCCTCAAATAATCCTCGTCCATTAGTAAGTCCGTCCCCTGAGTCCAATCGGACAAAATCCGCACCATCATATCTAAGTATTCCACTGTAGGCCGCAATCCATATATATCCTGCGTCCGACTGTAGTATATAATTAGCCTCCGAAGTAGGCATACCATTCCTGGCATCATACAGTTCTGAAGAGTACCCTACACCATTGAGCTGATTGCTGGCCGCGTATCCTCCACCTGTCCTAATCTCCTCTTCCCTATCGGAAGACTTGGCATAACAGTCTATTCCTCCTAATAAGAAGGAGGTACATATACCAAGAGCTAATGTAGTTATAATGTTGCGTCTGAAATTAACCATAGTTCACCAAGCTTATCCTATTCATGTTCAATGAAAAATAACTTTAACTTACTAAGTAAATCATCCTTGGCTATAGTCTTAAGGAAATATCCCTCAGGCTTAAGTGCCATAACCGACATAACACTATCCTTATCATCCCTACCTGTAAGGAACATTACAGGTATATCCTTGGTATCATCATCTGCTCTGAGCATCTCAAGTACCTGAGGCCCATCTGTGACAGGCATCTCATAATCAAGCAGTATCAGATCCACCTTGTTGGCGCCTAGCCACTTAATAGCCCTGAGGCCTGATGTAGCCATTGATACCTTGTACATATCCTTAAGCCACTCTCTAACCAGACTCATGTAGTTAGGATCATCATCCACAATCAGGATGCTCTTCTTGAGCTCCCCGCTGATGAAGCTCTTATTATATACCTTAACCGCCTCTATGAATTCATTATAATCGAGTGGTCTAATCATGCTCTTGTATATGAGCTTGCTAGGGAAATCTTTAGATACTTCCTCCATATCAGCAGGCTCACCTATCAAGATTATCTCCTTGTCATCATCTTCCATCTGATCCAGGAGATAGGTCCTTACCTCATCCGTAAGCCTCTCGTCCTTTTCCATGTAAAAAGTAACTAATGATACCTTTTCCCATACTGCGGCAATCTTGCCCACATCCGGCGTAATAAATATAGCATCTAGATCCGCATCAGCCATCTTCTTAAGCAACACCCTGATGATAAAGGATTCCTTTTCCCCAATAATTAATGTAGTGTTTTGGTCCATATCTGTCCTCCGCTTTATTTCCCTTCTAATAATTCTTCCATTCGGTCCCAATTAAATGTCTTATACGCCTTCTCAAGTTCATCAAAAAGTGACGAATCCTCCTCAGGTAAAGCGTATTCTTTCACCTGAGATATAACCATTTCGATGGCATCGTAATCCATCAAAGGTACCAGCTCCTTGAGAGCCTCGTAAGCCTCCTTAAGCTCGCTGGCATCAATAGGTTCTTTATTTGAACTATCCTCCTTCTTAACAAGGGAAGATAACTTGTTCCTGTATTCCTTATAGTCATTAATAAGTCGCTCTGTATTGGCCCTGATGAAATCCACATCTCCAGTCTTGCCCGCATCCTCTAAATCCTTAGCCAGCTGGGAGAGCTTCTCAGCTCCGATTATTCTGGCTGATGACTTGAGAGCATGTACCTTGACTGTGTAGAATCTGATATCACTATCGGCAAAGGCCTTCTTAATAGACTTAATATTCTCATCAATAGTATCGTTGAACATCCTTAGGGATGATATGAAGCTCTCGGCTCCACCACTGTACTTGATACCATTATCAACGGATATGCCTTCCACATCCTCCAGCCAGCTGTACTCATCAGATAGCTTAAGGGCATCCTCTGGAATAGCAGTTTCCTCCACATCCATAACCATATCATCTGGCAGGAACTTGCGAATAGCCTTCTCTAAGTTCTCACCATCCACAGGCTTAGGCAGGTACCCATTGAATCCGTGGGATATATAGAAGTCCTGACCATTAGCTATGTAATTGGCTGTGAGGGCGATGACTGGAATCTTATCGTCTCTTTCTCGTATCTTAGCCACGGTCTCCAGGCCATCCATGCCAGGCATCATATGATCAAGTAGAACTATATCGTAATCCGCCTCCCTAAGCTTCTCTATGCATTCCTCTCCTGAGGCTGCTGTAACTATATACATCCTGGTGGCTGCAAGCAGTCCCTTGATAACCGACAGGTTCATAGGATTATCATCTACCACCAGTATACTCACATCAGGTGCCACGAATCTAGGGATGTATGGTCCCTTGTGAATATCCTCCTCCTTCTCGGAGAACTCTCCTATAGGATTGCCATCCACCAGCCTCTGTTCAATGGTAAAAGTAAATGAGCTGCCACGACCGTACTCGCTGCTGCACTCTAAGTCAGCACCCATTAGATTGGCGAAGTTCTTAGATATATCCAGTCCCAAACCGTTGCTTTGAATATTACTATTCTTGACCTCATCTAATCTGGAGAAAGCATTGAAGAGCTTATCTACCTCGTCTTCTTTCATGCCCACGCCAGTATCCTCAACTACGTACCTAATGGTACATGTATCCTGGTTCCTTGATACCACACTGACAGTGAGCTTGAAGCCACCCTCATCAGTGTACTTGACTGCATTGGTAAGTAAGTTGAGAACTATCTGTTTAATCTTCTGCAGGTCACCATACAGCTTCTTAGGAAGATTCTCGCTTATATCTAAATCGAAGGTAAGTCCCTTCAACTCACTCCTACTGCGTACCATGGTAATCATATCTCTAAGGACTTCCACAGTATCGTATTCCTGCTCTATGAGCTTCATCTTGCCTGACTCTATCTGAGATATATCTAAGATATCATTGATAAGCCCCAGCAGTGCATCTGATGCTGTATGTATGTCTCTGGCATAACCTGTGATCTTGTGATAGTAATCCTTAGGAACATCCCTTGCATCCTCTCTGAGTATCATCTCATCCATACCCATTATGGTATTGATAGGAGTACGTATCTCGTGAGACATGTTGGCAAGGAATCTGGACTTGGCACTGTTGGCTTCCTCCGCTGCTATCTTGGCCTCCTGCAAGTCATTCATATTCTTAATCTCGAAGAAATATAAAAGGATGGTCATACCAACTATGGACATATTAGTGAGGGACAGGCCATATGCAAATATCTGAATAACAGTGGCTATGTAAGGTATTACTACGAATAGCAGTACAGGTATAAACTGCTGTCTTGGAATCACGTGCCTGTATTTAATAATTACATATAGCTGGATGGTAATCATAAGCAGAGGGAAAATGTAACCTATGATTAATCCGTCACCCCTTATATAGGTATTATTCTCATCAAAGGTATAATACCATCCCGTAAACTGTGCAATAACAAGGGAGATCAGTCCCATGAGGTATAGGGCTTCGCAAATGTATAGCCCCTTTGGTATAGTCTTAGACTGCTCACTATTGCTGTACATATCCATAAGATACAGGTTAAAGGTATGTGGAAGAATCAGTGAGAAGAAAAACACTATTAAGTTACTAATTCTAACCATCCAAAATCCTACATCGCTAGGGTCTCCTCTATAAAGATACGCTAGTCTATCAAATATCAGCATAAGCATTGCAATGGTCTGCATGTACACCAATATACGGCGTCTCTTTACGGTGAGAGTCTTAGTGGATAGGGTCAGTATGATCAGCACCCCACAAGCCCCACTCAAAAAGAGCATTAGGCTCAGTTGAAACTGTCGTAAAAATTCCATTTATATATTCTCCTGAAGTAGTTCTTCTATTCTGTCCCAATTAAATGTCTTTAGAGCCATTTCCAATTCTCTAAATAATTCGTCATCTTTTTCCTCAAGTCTGTACTCACTAATCTGTGTAAGCACGACCTCTATTCCATCATAATCCATCTGAGGAGCCAGCTCTGCGATAGCCCTGTAGGCATCCTTAAGCTCCTCTCTGGCAATGATTGGTCTATCATCAACTGTCTTGAAGGCTTCATTCACCCTGGCAAGCTTAGAGGTCAATTCTCTATACTCATCTATGAGCTCCTTGGTGTGGTTGGATATGTAATCTATATCACCACGCTTGCCAGCATCCTCTAAGCCCCTAGCCATCTCTGAGAAATGGTCAGCCCCTATAATCCTGCCTGCACTCTTAAGAGCATGCACCTTGATGGTAAAGAGCTTGATGTCATCCTCCTTGAGAGCATTCTGGATAAGGGATAGATTGTCTTCCATGGTATCCACGAATAGTCCCAATGAGAATATGAAAGTATCAGCACCGCCATTGTTTGCAAGACCATGCTCTACATCGATACCCTCTATATC
>JAILNO010000016.1 GCA_024691465.1 Pseudobutyrivibrio sp.
TACTTGGAAATAGAGGATTTGATGCTAAACAGTAGGAAAAGGATGTCCTTAAAGTTTTAGTTAGACTTTGGAGGATTGACTTATGGCTAATAGTTTCGGAAGCTTATATGTTGGGGCATCTGGCCTTCAGTCAGCATCACACGGATTAAATACAACAGCTAACAACCTTTCGAACATTAACACAGAAGGTTATGTTCGTGAGCAGGTTGTTTATGAAGATAGAAATTACAGAAAAATAGGAACTGCAGCGATCGGCACACAATATGCCGGTCTTGGTGTGCAGGTAGGAACAATCGTCCACGCTCGCGATATCTTTTTAGATAAAGCATATCGTACTGAGAATGGGCGACATTCTTTTTATGACGCTAGCTCAGAGGCAGTACAAGAGGTTTACACTCAGCTTCAGGAGTCTGATGGCGAGGCCTTCAAGGATGCAATTGCAGACTTTGAGGAGGCTTTCGAGGAATTCGCTAAGGATCCTTCAGACACAGTAAATCAGAACTTGGTATTGCAGAAGGCTAGTCTTTTTTTGTCTAGAGCCCAGGCTGTAGAGGATGGATTAGAAGATTACCAGACTATTATCAATTCCAAAATCAGAGAGAAGCTAGAGCGAATCAATGAGATTGGTAAAGAGATAGCTGATTTAAATAAGAGAATACAGGCGATTGAGGCAGGTAAGGTCGAGAAGGCCATGGATATGAGAGACACCAGAGATTTGTTACTGGATGAGCTATCAGGCATGGTTAATATGTCTTACAGCGAGGATAGTACAGGTGTAGTTCATGTGGAGATAGAGAGAGTTGAGTTCATCGACGAGGTCAATTTCTACCCGGTAGGTATACTTGAGAACAAAAAGACTGGATTCATAACACCTTATTGGCCACAGCTTTCGGATATTGTAAGTAAGGATGATGAATCTCTTAATACTTACTATCCAATATTTAACACAGATAATATTGATGCCGAGAAGGGCAATGATATAGGTGAGATTAAGGCATTACTACTCGCTAGAGGTAGCGGATGGAGTAATTACTTAGATTATTATGATGACAATGGTGATGCTATTACTTCTAGCGTTTATGAGAATGGAGTTGCCAATTCTATTATGATGAACTCTGAGGCAGAGCTTGATACTCTCATTCATGAGTTGGTTACTAAGATTAATGACATCTATAGTCCACTCACAACTGTTTCATCAACATATAAGAATGCAGCTAAAGTTACTTATACAGATAGCCAGGGTAATGAGGTTGATGCCAGCAAGCTTAAGATATTAGATGAGGCAAATTGCTCGGTAGGTTCTGATGGAAAGCTTCCACCTAGAGAACTCTTCGTGAGAAATGGTTGCGATAGATACACTAAGAAGGATATCACCATAACTAATGCGGATGGTACTACATCAACTGAGAGCGTGTATTTATACAATGAGGAAGATCCTGATGATACATCTACTTGCTACACACTTAAATCTTTAAAAGTTAACGAAGAATTAGTTAAACAGGAATCCTATTTACCACATAGGATTTATACAGAACAGACTCAGACCGATTACGATTTGGGACAGAAGCTCAGTGCTATATGGAATGAGCAGAACTTCAATCTGAACCCTAGCGATACTACTCCTTGTGGTTACACAGGATTCTATACTAAGTGGATTGGAGAGATTGGTAATACAGGTAATGTATATGCCACTACAGAGGCTTCCCTTGCAGGTACTAAGGAAGAGATTGAGTACAGTAGACAGGGAGTTATCGGAGTATCTTCAGATGAAGAACTTACAATAATGATTAAATATCAGTCAGCATATAATGCTTCCAGTCGATATATTAATGTAATTAATGAAATGATTGAACATCTACTTACCAGCTTATAGAGGTAGTAGGAAAGGAATAGCTTATGTCATCAACATTCTTTGGATTGACAATTTCATATTCTGGCCTTAACACAGCACAGGCTCAGATTAATACCACAGCTAACAATATCTCTAATGTTAATACCAAGGGATATAGCAAGCAGGTTGTTAATACAGTTGCTTCTTCAGCACTCAGATGCTACCAGAGCTATGGTACTACAGGTACTGGTGTAGAAGTTACTTCAGTAACTCAATCTAGAGATTTGTACTACGATGAGAAGTACTGGAATAACCAGTCAGCACTTGGCTATTACGAGAAGAAGAAGTATTACATGGATCAGATTCAGGATTACTTTTCTGAGACCAATAAAAATACTGGATTCTCAACTATTTACTCTAAGATGTTCAATGCTATGAGTACCCTACAGGGTAGCCCAGGAGATGATACAGTTAGGAAGCAGTTTATTTCAACAGCAAAGCAGCTTACAGATTATTTCAACCAGTTATCCACTAAGCTCAATGATTTGCAGAGTGCTGTCAACGATGAGATTAAGACTGCAGTTGATGATATCAATTCAATTGCTGAGAAGACAGCCATCCTTACTAAGCAGATCAATGTAATCGAACAGGGTGGTGGTAGAGCTAATGAGCTCAGAGACCAGAGAGCACTTCTTATGGATGAGCTATCTGAGATAGTA
>JAILNO010000060.1 GCA_024691465.1 Pseudobutyrivibrio sp.
TATGCTGAGTTCTGCTACAAGGTTACAGACTTCTATCATCCTAATGATGAGGGCGGCCTCATGTTCAACGATCCAGATATCGCAGTTCAGTGGCCTATCCCAGAGGGTATGACAGAGGCAGACTTAATCCTTTCTGATAAGGATAGAGTTAACGCAAGCTTCAAGGAGTATTGCGAGGAAAAGGGTATTACCCCTAGCTGCTAGTAATAGTTAGCGAGTCACCAATTAATTAGTTAGATTTGGGAGATATTGATATGGAAGAACTTTGGGAGACCATTAAATTGTTCATAGCATCGCATAGAGCTGCCAGTATCGCAGTTGCCAGTGCGGTGGGGGTTTCTGCAGTTGGTGCAGGTGGTTATGGAGTTTATAATTTAGTTACTGCAGACAATGAAGAAATCGTAGAGGTGGCTGAAGTTACAGAGGAAGCTGGTTCTAATGACGTTTATATCCCAGAATTTGTTAATGTTGTACTTTCTAGCGAATCGCTGGAGAAGGATATTACAATTTATATTTCTGACGAGAACGACAATCCTATTACAGGAGTTCCTTTCCAGGTTAAGCTTCTTACTAAAGAAGATGCAGAGAGCTTACAGTCATATATATCAGCCATCCAGGATATCGATGGCCAGATTGCTGAGTATGTTCAGCAGTATGAGGCTGGTACTCCAGCGGAGACAGCTGATGCAGAGGCTGGCGATGACAGTGCACTTCCAGTAGACGGCGAAGAAATCGACTTTGATAAGGAAGAGAAAGAAGAGACAGAAGATACTGCAGATTCAGAGAGTTCAGAGGATTCTGAAGCTAAAGAAGGTGTTGCTATCGAGGATGTAGCAAGCAGCTCCGACAAGGTTACAGAGATTCTTCAGGACAGGAATGTAGATGTTACAGTTACAGACGAGAATGGTGAGGTTGTGGAGACACAGTCTGGTGATATCAGTTCAGACCCACTATATCTCCTATACTTAGATAAAGAGACAGCTGTTCAGGCATACACAGTAGCACTTAATGAGGCTGCTGGTACAGTATATACAGATGATGATTCAGACGGAGTTATCACTCAGACTGACATGGAGCCTGGTGATTATGTATTATGTCTTGTCAACGACCTGGAGTCTGAGGTCAACTATGAGCCAGAGGGCTATGCGACAGCAGCCGAGGTCAAGGACAAGGTAGAGTACAAGGTCCAGAAGGAGATCACCAAGCAGATCAAGAAGGATGAGGCATCCGAGGATGGACAGAAGGCAGCTGCAGCTGAGGTTCCAGTTGAGAACAAGCTTACAGATACAGTTGAGTATGTAGAGTCTAAGAAGGTAGAGTCAGGCGGCAATGCTAAGGGTACTACCGATGTGGTAGCACCTAAGGACAATAGTAGCGCATCTAAGGCTGCACTTAAGAGTGGCTCTACTAAGAAGAGCTCTATCGCTCACAAGGTTAAGATAGTTACAACCGCTCCTGCAACCGAGGAGAAAAAGGATACGAATACTGGAGGTAGCACTAGCGACTCAGGTACTGGTTCATCCACAGGTGGCAATACAGGTGATTCAGGTTCAGGCTCATCTACAGGCGGCACCACAGATCAGGGTGGCAGCACTACTACACCTACCACTCCTAGCACAGGAACTGATACTACTACAGGTGGAAGCACTGGCCAGGACAGCGGTACTACAGACCAGGGTTCAGGTAGCACTGGTAATACAGGCTCATCTACAGACCAGGGCACTAGCACTGATACTAATACTAACAATAGTACAGGTACTGACACAGGCACTGGTGATGGCAATACCACACCTACTACATTCAGACGTACTAGAACAGGCGGTGCAGTAGCAGCTTCATTCAATACATTTGGCTCAAGCATGGGATTCAATGCAATCCTCTCTGCTACTAACACTACTACACAGGAAATAGACGCAAGCGCTTCACTTGATATGACATATTCAGGTGGTACATTCACCATCAATTCATCAGTCAGCGATGCTAATTATGTATCAATCACTGATATCAAGGTCAATGGTGCAGCAGCTAGCGGTACATATAAGGTTACTAAGGACGGCGATTACACCCTTACTGGTACAGCCAAGTTCAAGGATGATTACACTGAGGCCTTCAGCGTAACCTACACAGTATCTGGATTCGGCACAGCATCTACTACAGATGTGCTTAAGGATTCAGCAGGTCACGAGCTCTACTTAGACGAGGCATGCACTAAGAAAGCTACAGCAGCCGACTATGAGAAGGGCAAGACCTATTACTACAAGGAAGCTACTTACACATATTATGGATGGCAGTCAATCGACGGCAATACATACTATTTCGATAAGAATGGTAACAAGGTTACTGGTACTCAGGTAATCCAGGGTGTTCAGTACGATTTCGGTACAGATGGCGTACTTGCTAACAAGGGAACAGGTATCGATGTATCTAAGTACCAGGGCAAGATTGATTGGGCTCAGGCTAAGTCAGCTGTTAATTTCGCAATCATCCGTTGCGGTTACCGTGGTATGTATGATGGACAGCTTCACGAGGATCCATACTTCTATACCAATATGTCAGGTGCCAAGGGCAATGGAGTAAGCGTAGGTGTGTACATCTACTCAACAGCTCTCAATGAGGCCGAGGCAGTTCAGGAGGCATCTATGGCAGTTGCCATGGCACAGAAGGCCGGTGGATGCTCATACCCAATCTATATTGATATGGAGGACAAGACTAGAGGTCAGAGTTCACTTTCTACTGCACAGCGTATGGCAATTCTCAATGCCTTCGTAAGCACAGTTCAGTCTTCAGGATACAAGGCTGGTGTATATTGCAGTAAGAATTGGATGACCAGCTTAATGGATGCTAATTCAGTTCCAGGCTCATGCAGTGTATGGATTGCACAGTATAATACTTCTTGCACATATGGCGGAAGGAAGAATATGTGGCAATATTCTAGCAAGGGCTCAGTTCCAGGTATCAAGGGATACGTAGATATGGATAAGAGTTTCTAGTAGGAGCATTATGAATAAAAACAGCAATATAGAAACTAAAAAAAGAGTTTTTCGCTTCATAAGTAGCGTGGTTTTAGTCACTGTACTAGCCACGCTCTTTGGCGTTATGTGGTATATGCGTCTGCAGATGCTTATGTCACGTAGATTCCTATCAATAGGTAACTATTTAATGATCGGCCTCTATGTGGTGCTGGTGGTTCTCATGATCAACACCTTCAAGGGGTTCAATATAGGTAGCGGCAGGATTTCCATACTGACCATGTCACAGGCCATAGCCATGGGACTGGTGAATATGCTTGAGTTCGTCATCGTAATTCTCATGACCCGTATCAAGCAGCTCATGTGGATGACCCTTGCTTATATCATCGTCCTCACTATAGTGGATGCAGTGGCGGTGCTGGTGGTTACCTATGTAAGTACCAAGCTCTATCGAGCAGTTTTTCCACCATTTTACATACTGAATATATACGGCAAGTATGAGAACGACCTGGTTCGCAAGATGAACCGTCGTGCTGATAAGTACCGCATCACAGGTGAGATGAGCTGTACAGAGCCATTGGAGAAAATAACTAAGGAGCTGGAGAACTACGATGCAGTTTTAATTAACGATGTCCCATCAGAGATTCGTAACGACATCATTAAGGCCTGCTTCGCAACGGATAAGAGAGTATATTTCACTCCTAAGATTTCAGATATCCTTATCAAGGGTTCCGAGGAGGTCAATCTATTCGATACACCACTGTACTTATGTAAGAATGTGGGCATGGATGCTATCTCTGCCACACTCAAGCGTATCGGTGATATCGTAATTTCTCTTACAGGAATCATAATTTCATCACCTATTATGCTGGTGACAGCCATACTTATCCACAAGTATGACGGTGGCCCAGTATTTTATAAACAGACTCGTTGCACTATCGGTGGAAAAGAATACAAGATCATGAAGTTCCGCTCCATGATTACCGATGCTGAGAAGGACGGCAAGGCCCGCTTAGCTAGCGAGAATGACGATAGAATCACACCAATTGGTCACTTTATCAGAGCTACACGTATCGATGAGCTGCCACAGTTCTTCAATATCCTCAAGGGTGAGATGTCAGTGGTAGGCCCTAGACCAGAGCGCCCTGAGATTATCAAAGAGTATGTGAAGGACGTGCCAGAGTTCGCATTCAGAACTCATGTGAAGGCTGGTCTAACAGGCTATGCTCAGGTATACGGCAAGTACAACACCACCTCCTATGACAAGCTCAAGCTTGACATGATCTATGTAGAGAAGTGCTCTGTACTGTTAGACATCCAGCTCATCCTCATGACTATCCGCGTGGTATTCACTAAGGACGCCACTGAGGGAGTAGCTGAGGGACAGACTACAGCAGGTGTAAGTAAGAAAGACTAGACTATGAAGAAAGCACTGATGCACGCCCATACGGCGTACATGTTGACTCAATTTAATATAGACAATATCAAGATACTTCAGGACTTGGGATACACAGTAGATGCAGC
>JAILNO010000100.1 GCA_024691465.1 Pseudobutyrivibrio sp.
GCAGATGCTCACTGTCCCGAGGATGTAGCTGCGGATTTTGATAAGTTGCCAGCACTACTTGCTGATTGTGGATTCACTGAATTCGCCGTATATCAGAATAGGAAGCCTACGCTATATCCACTTAAATAATCTATCATTAAAAAAGGGAAGTCCTACGACTTCCCTTAAATTATGCCTCTAATGCATCTACTATCTCATTACAGATAGCCTCTCGATCCTTGCCATCTGTCTCAATAATTATATCTGCTGCTGCCATATATTTATCATTTCTCTTATCAAGCATATCCTTAATAAAATCCACATTCTTATTAGCCTCTAGAAGTGGTCTGTCATGATTATTCTTAACTCTCTCAAATATAGTCTCGGGCGACGCTGTCAGTAGTACCACTCGTCCATTTTTCCTCATCTCAGCCACATTCTCGCCTCTAAGTGGAGTGCCGCCTCCGCAAGAGATTACCACATTGCTCTTAGATTGCATCTCCTTAAGAAGCCCCGTCTCCAGATTCCTAAAATACTCCTCACCCTTATTAGCAAAGATCTCAGAGATGCTCATGCCCTCTCTATCCACAATGAGCTGATCCATCTCAACAATATCCATATTAAACCTGCGGCTGAGCCCCTTTGCTATAGTAGACTTGCCTGTCCCCATGAATCCAATCAGTACAATATTATAGTTAAGCATCTGTTACCCCTTTATCAATTCCGAAATACTTGAAATAAATATTAGCAAATAATAAAAAATATTGGAATAAAAAATTACTCAATTCTCACTATTACTGGAAAAATGTATATACATTCTGTTATGATTATTTCAATAAAAAACCAGACTATTATACAACAAACAGAAAAGAGGAATCATGAGCAAGTATATACAGGTTCGTAATATTAAAATCGGCGATGGAATACCTAAGATATGTGTGCCTATTATGGGCGCTACCAAAGAAGATATATTAAGGGCTGCCAAGGGTCTATCTGGTCACTCCTATGACCTGGTGGAATGGCGTACAGATTGCTATGATGATGTATTTAAAAATGACGAGGTATTAACAGTTCTCACGGAACTTAGGAAAATACTAACCGATTGCCCTATACTGTTTACATTCCGCACTGCTGCTGAGGGCGGTGAGAAGTCAATCACACCTGAGCGCTATAAAGACCTACTCATGACAGTATGTAATTCTAAACTGGCTGACATAGTGGATGTGGAGATATTCTTAGACGACTCTGTTATCATAGATATATTTAATAAGGCAAAAGAGGCTAACGTATATACGATAGCATCAAACCATGATTTTAAGGCTACTCCCGATAAGGAGGAAATAATATCCCGTTTGCATAAGATGCATGATATGGGGGCAGATATTCTCAAGATTGCTGTTATGCCGAATTGCAAATCTGATGTGCTTACACTGCTATCTGCTACTGTTGAAGCTAATGAGCAGATGCATGATGCCTGCCTGGTTACCATATCCATGGGGGCCGAGGGCTTAATCAGCAGAATATGCGGAGAGTTCTCAGGATCATCTATCACCTTCGGAGCCGTTGGCAAGACTAGTGCTCCTGGCCAGATTGATTCTAACGAACTATCCAATATACTAAATACAATCACAAAAAATAGAGCCTAATAGGCTCTATTTATATATGCTTAGCTTTACTCTTAATTCTAGTGAGAGTATTATCTATCGACTTCTCAGACTTGCCGAGCTTAACAGCTATCTCCTTGTAGTCAAAATCCTGCATGTACAAATCAAATACTTGCTTCTCCATAGGAGAAAGTGCCTGTTTCAATCGATCAATCAGATCAAGATTCTCCTCGGCCTCAATGATAAGTTCAGCTGGATCATCTGCTGCAAATGCAGGCTCCTCAAGCTCCTCGCCCTCATCATCATATAGAGATACGTAAGCATTGAGAGGCGAGTGCTTCTTCCTGTTGCTAGCTTCAATAGCCTTAATCATCTGACGATTAATGCACATCTGCGCAAAGTGGAAAAATGTGACCTCGGACTCGCAGTCATAATCGCCTATAGCACTGAACAATCCTATCATGCCCTCTTGAATAAGATCCTCATTCTCTCCCCCTACCAGGAAGTACTTCTTGGAAATCTTAAGGACCAGAGGCTTATATTTCTCACATATAAAGTTAAGGATGGCTTGATCGCCATCCTGATACTTTTTAATTAATTCTTCATCTGAAAGTCTTACGTAATCTTGAATAAGATTCATTTCACCCTCTATTTACTCTTGTTAATACGCTGTCTAACAACCTCGTACGCAAGTACACCGCAAGCAACTGATGCATTAAGTGAATCAATATCTCCATACATAGGAATGGATGCAACCATATCGCAATTCTTCTTAACTAAATCTGATACACCATGTCCCTCATTACCAATCACAAGTCCTATGGAACCTGTAAGATTGAGATCATACATGGCAGTGCCATCCATATCAGCGCATACGAACCACATGCCCTGTTCCTTAAGCTCCTCCATGGTCTTAGATATGTTAGTAACCTTAGCTACGGGGGTGTAATTAATAGCACCTGCTGATGCCTTAGCTACAGTAGCTGTAAGACCCACAGCCCTATGCTTAGGAATAACCACACCATGAGCACCAGCCTGATTAGCTGTACGAATAATAGCACCGAGATTATGTGGGTCCTCAATATTATCAAGGATAATAATAAATGGATCCTCACCCTTCTCTCTAGCGTGTGCCATAATCTCATCCAACTCTACATAGTCATAGCTGGCAGCGTAAGCCAATACACCCTGATGCTTGCCAGTCTCTGAAAGCTGGTCTAAGCGCTCCTTCTTAACAAAGCTAATCACTGTATCCTTACTCTTCTTAGCCTCTCTAAGAATAGTCTGAACAGGACCATCCTTACATCCTTCCAGGACGAATAACTTATCTATTGTCTTACCACTTCTGAAGGCCTCTAATACTGCATTGCGGCCCTCTACAATTCTACTCTCTTCCATCTAATTACCTCAGCTTACTATTGCAAACTGTCTTTCTAAAAACTACTCTAAAATATCAAGACCTGTTAATTCGATACCTCTATTAACTAATTCGCATATACGGTCCATATCTCCAGTCAAATATAAGTAACCCATGATTGCTTCAAAACCTGTGGCCTCAAGGTAATCCATGGTGGTTGCATTCTTAGCCTTGGTGTGGGGCTTAGAATTGCGTCCCCTGCGATACCAGTTAGCCTCATCCTCTGTAAGCTCATCCATGAGTGCCAGAACCATAGCCGCCTGTGTGGTAGCCTTGACAATCTGGCTGGCCCTCTGATGTAGCTTATTGACTGGTGTGTTCCCCTTGTTGACCAGGATGGAACGAATAACCACATCAAATATAGCATCACCTATATATGCCAGGGTAAGGGGAGAATAAGTCCTAATATCCTTAGCTTCAATATTAAACTTGCTATTTAAATAATCATTTAAACTAGCTTCCATACTACTCCCTCACGGGTATCCTTAATCTCAATACCCTTAGCTAAAAGCTCATCTCGGATAGAATCTGCTGTTGCAAAATCCTTAGCCTTCTTAGCCTCTGCACGACGCGCAATTGCATCATTAATATAAGCCTCAAGATCAGCATCCACTGATGTAGCTGAATCAGCAAGGGTCTTAGCATGACCAATTAAATCAAGTGACAATACTCTATCAAAACTTTCAACAAGCGCTAGCTTAGTGGCGTCATTAGTGTCAGCCTTGAGTGCATCATAGAGGATTGTGATAGCCATAGAAGTATTGAGGTCATTAGAAACCGCCTCTAAGAACTTCGCCTCGAACTCACTCTTAGCTGCCTCATCAACTGCTCCATCAGCCTTAAGCTCAGATACTCTCTTAACAAGCTTATTGTATGCCTGTGCAGCATTATCAAGATTGTCATAAGAGAAAACAAGTGGCTTACGGTAGTGCGACTGTAAGCAGAACAATCTATATACAAGTGGATCGTAGCCCTTCTCCTGTAATACAGACACTGTAAGGATAGCTCCCTTAGACTTAGACATCTTGCCTGACTGGTCGTTGAGGTGATTGCTGTGGAACCAGTAATTACACCACTCATGTCCCAGGTATGCTTCAGACTGTGCAATCTCATTAGTGTGATGAGGGAAGATATTATCAACTCCACCGCAATGGATATCAATGTACTCTCCCAGATGCTTCATAGAGATGCATGAGCACTCTATATGCCATCCTGGATATCCAACGCCCCATGGGCTATCCCACTTGAGAGCCTGGTCCTCGAACTTAGACTTGGTAAACCATAATACGAAGTCAGTCTTGTTCTTCTTATTAACATCCTCTTCTACATCATCACGTACACCAACTGCAAGCTGTTCCTTCTCAACAGCTGAAGAGAATACATAATAATCCTTAAGCTTGCTGGTATCGAAGTATACATTGCCACCAGCGACATATGCATATCCCTTCTCAAGAAGAGTCTCTACCATATGAATGAACTCAGGAATGCAGTTAGTAGCAGGCTCAATAACATCTGGGCGCTTGTTGCCTACTGCATCGAAATCCTTAAAGAATGCATCTGTATAGAACTTAGCAATCTCCATAACTGTCTTATGCTCGCGCTTAGCACCAGCTACCATCTTATCCTCACCTGTGTCGGCATCTGAAGAAAGATGACCCACATCAGTGATATTCATAACACGCTTAACATCATATCCTGCATACTCAAGTGACTTAATCAAAGCATCCTGCATGATATATGTACGGATATTACCAATATGTGCGAAATGATAAACTGTAGGTCCGCATGTATATATGCTAACCTTGCCTTCCTCCCTAGAGTGGAACTCCTCCACCTTTCTATCTAAAGTATTGTAAAAAGTAAAATTTCCAGCCATTATCTAAACTCCTGTTTCTGTATTAATTCATAGAACTATCATCAAGTATATTAACTATTAGGGCAACCACTACAGCCCCCACAGCTGCGTCCTGTATCCAAAACTACATTACTTCCGTCGTAAAACTCATAAAGTAAACAGACTGCCTGCGAACTAATACCTTCCTCGCGACCTGTAAATCCTAGATGCTCCTCAGTAGTGGCCTTAATATTGACCTGATCTACATCAATACCAAGACACTTGGCAACATTAGCCTCCATCTGATCAATATATGGACGCATCTTAGGCGCCTGAGCTATAACTGTGGCATCCACATTGCCAACCACATATCCCTTATCCATAACCAGCTCCCTGACCTCCTCAAGCAGCTTCATGGAATCAGCCCCCTTATACTTAGGATCTGTATCTGGGAAATGAGCACCTATATCCTTAAGCCCCGCTGCTCCAAGAACAGCATCAGCTATTGCATGTAGAAGTACATCTGCATCAGAGTGTCCAAGCAAACCTAAGGTGTGCTCAATCTTAACACCACCTATGATTAAATCACGACCCTCAACCAGCTTATGTACATCATAACCTGTTCCTATTCTCATGATTTCTCCTTATATGTAAATATAATTATCTTCTAATTATTTAAAGTAGCTATCCTAAAAGAAGCTATAGAAATAGCTAGTCTAAACAATTATTCATGATAACACAAAGTAAAGGTCTAGGGCAACGTCCTAGGCCTCTACTGAAAAAAATAATCAAGTCCCTCTATGCTGCTAAATACTCGTAGTACTCATCCTCTGTGGCAAATAGTTCATAAGCTCCGTCTACA
The DNA here is from genome assembly GCA_024691465.1 of Pseudobutyrivibrio sp. The sequence continues at coordinate 5,697 of JAILNO010000100.1, forward strand.
TAACCCATGTAACCTGCTGAAACCACATATCCTTTCATAAAAAATACCTCCGTAAGTTCCTAACAATCTCAATCAACTGTCTATAGGATAACCCACGGAGGTGTCCATATTTATTCCCACCTAATAATCTCGTATATTAGGCCTTATTATTCAATATAATCATTGATATTGAATGTTTCTCCTGTCTCGGATTCTTCAGGCGTAATGCCCTCTACATACTCTGTAACACGTGTCTCTCCTGAGGATCTATCAATGTAATATCTCACTTCAGCAGATGTGTATGAAGTATATAAAACCACTACCTCATCATCATTACTGCTGTCAATATTCCATCCAACATTATATTCTCCAGCCTCAACCATCTCTTTTAAGTCTGGATTGGAATCATAACAGTACTTCTCTACAGCTGCAAGAGCAGCCTCATCTGTAATAACCTCTGTACTAGATACCTCAGTCTCAGATGTCGCAGTCTCAGATGTTTCAGTGTTAGATTCCTCTGCTTCTGATTCAGCATCCTCTTTTTTATCAACTGTCAATTCATATGTACCATCTGAATCATTAGTTACTTTTTCCGAAGTGGCACAACCAGCGGCAATCATACAAAATGCTACTAGAATTCCAAATAATCTAAATCTCTTCATGCATTCCTCCTCTGCCTTCTCACATTCATCTAATCTAGGATACTTGATAATCCACAAAAAATCTACATCTGTTTAATTTCAGACTTAGAATAGCTGTATTTCACTACATCTGACCATGGATTCTCATTATC
>JAILNO010000180.1 GCA_024691465.1 Pseudobutyrivibrio sp.
TCTTTCGAAACGAAGTACTCCATCTACTAAAGCAAAAAGTGTATCGTCTCCACCAAGACCTACATTGTTGCCTGGAAGAATCTTTGTACCACGCTGTCTGTAAAGAATATTGCCAGCCTTAACGAACTGACCGTCTGCTCTTTTAGCGCCTAATCTCTTAGACTCTGAATCTCTACCGTTCTTTGTAGAGCCTACACCCTTTTTATGAGCGAAGAACTGAAGGTTCATCTGTAACATGTCTTACACCTCCTTGTATGTGAATGAAATATATTCATCACCGTATTGTTTGTGAATTTCGTCCAAACCTAAAACCATGGAGTCCAATAATAACTGTGACTCACTAGAAATATCATCAGTGAATGTCATGCTCATATAGCCGCCATCCTCTGCTGCGTCACACGAGAAAGCATCATCTGTAAATCGCTCAATACTATTAAAAGTATTAATCACAAGAACTGATACTGCCGAACACACTATATCCTGACCGTGGTCAGCATAACCTGCATGTCCCTTAAGTGTAACATTGATATATTTATTCTGGTGTTTGGAAATTACTACGCTAATCATAATTAGCCGTTAATCTTCTCAATCTTAACCTGAGTGAAAGCCTGTCTGTGGCCATTCTTGTTGTGGTAACCTGTTTTTCTCTTGTACTTGTATACGATTACCTTCTTACCTCTGCCTTCTTTAACAACAGAAGCCTCTACTGTAGCACCCTTAACTGTTGGGTCGCCAACCTTGAGATCCTTGTCGCTAACAGCAAGAACCTGATCAAAAGTAACCTTCTCACCAGCTTCTACGCCAAGCTTTTCAATGGTAATGATATCGCCTTCAGAAACTTTGTACTGCTTACCACCTGTTGCAATAATTGCGTACATGGTTGCTCCTCCTTTTTATCATTACTCGCCAGTTTCGGTGGATTCTCGGAATGAGAATCACTTAATAAACCACACTGAGCGGCATACTCAGATATATTAGCACAGGAAACCTTATACGTCAACGAAAAGTTGTAAGTTAAACTAATCTATTTGATGTATATCACCTAAGTGTTTCCTAAGATATGAATCAAGTGATGTCAAATTGCCAAGAGCCTTATCATGGATAGTCTTAGCTTGATCTTCCAAACAATGCCTGCAAGCCTTTCTAAGGTCCTCTTCCTCCGACTCCTCAAACCAATTAAGAAACTGATCCTTGAGATCCTCATCATTTTTAAAATGAAACTTTGATAATTGTAAAGTAAGCTGCGAAATGGATCTGGTAAGGACCTGTTCTTTATCTGAATCCTGAAGATTAACTTCTGGATTAGCCTGGGAGAATCTTACAATTTCCTCTTGAGCAATCTTGATAGCTACCTCTTCAACTAAATCAATAATATCTTTCATCTCCATAGCTCTACCCCCGTAAAGTATTATGAATCAAGTTAACCGTGTAGTTATTATTTCTTCTTATTATTTCTTCTTATTATTTCTTCTTATTATTTCTTATTATTATACTTTTAAAATAAGCCTTAAGCAACTTAATTAAATCCGTGTAAAAGTTACATAAAATACACTTTACAGGTGTAAAGAATGAATATATAATGAATACAAGTCTGAAAACTTGGGGAGTTTTCTAACTATTGGGGGAATGTTTAAAATGAAAAAACTTATCGATGGGATTCGCAAACCATGTCAGTTCACTGACGAATCTAATAGTCTTCTTTTATTATCACGGTATTTATTACTAATACTTATTCCTTACGACCTATTAATGTCCATATATTCTGCCATTAGGCATTTTAATAGATATGCATTAGTTTTACTATTCGCGTCTATTGCATATGCTTTGATATTCTCTGCCTCTTACCAGACCAAGCCTAGGTATATGGCACATTTATTATGCGTAGTTGCAATAATATCTACTTCAATACTTACAATGGGTTATGGATGGCGATGCTCGTTCCAAAATTTAATCTATATTACATTTCTCATTATATGGTATGATGCTCTACGCTCTGTTAAATCCAAGATAGTTAGTAGCATAATTATAAGTACCATAATATCCGTATTATCAATAGCAACGCCATTTGGTGAAACCCTTATAGATCCAGCAACTCTAGAGTATAAATTATTAGTTGCTTTTAACATATTAATATTTGCTATATGTTTATCTCTAGTTGCCTTCTTCTATTGCACTCAGTATGTGGAAGTAGAAAGGAACTTAAGAATATATAATCGCCAGCTTAAGCAGATGTCTGAGACAGATACATTAACTAAATTAGTCAACCGACGCTTTGCTGAGCGAGAATTTAACGAGTTGGATAATAAGTCTAATCTAGAATTAATTTCCATTGCTATAGGTGATATAGACTTTTTCAAGAGAATTAACGATACCTATGGTCATGAATGTGGGGATTATGTATTGAGCACTGTAGCCACAATATTCAAAAATACCATGTCTAAAAAAGGATTCGTAGCTAGATGGGGTGGCGAAGAATTTATATTTATGTTCGAAAACAGAAATGGTGACGATGCCTTTGTGGAATTGGAAAAGCTAAGAAAAGAAATATCCAACTATCCATTCCAATATTGTAATAATAAATTCAACATAACCATGACATTTGGTTTAGAAGAATATAATAATAAGGATACGGCGATCAAGACTATCGAATCTGCTGATAAAAAATTATATCAGGGAAAAGAATCTGGAAGAAATTGTGTAGTGTATTAATCTTAGACGGATTCTTTTCCAGGATTAATCTCAAAAGGCCTATAGATTCTAGAACGAGTAACTTCTAGTAGCCCTAATCTAGTGAAATCATGCACCCTTACCATGGCATAATCATCTGAAGTAGCAGTTTTAAAAGCATCAATTATCTGAGCTTGCTGCTCTTCATTTACTTTAAGGAAATCAATAACGATGATTCCAGAAATGGATCTAAGGCGAATATGTCTTGCTATCTCCTCTACAGCTTGTATATTAGTTTCAATAGAGGATGTCTTTCCATAATTACTAGCAGTATTAACATCTATTACAGTCATAGCTTCTGTATGTTCTATAACTATATTACCGCCACCTTTAAGATATGAAGTCTTGGAAGTAGCCCTATCAATTATCTTTGTAATATCGTAGAGCTGCCATAATGAAATACTATCATCAGAATACAATCTATAATTATATTTAGAATTAATATTTGCTATATCGCTTATGATTTCGGCATCTGAAGCATATCTATCTAAATAATATGAAATCAAATCAATATCTTGAGCTGTTTCTTTGACAAAGTTACAAGACATGGGTTTCATATCTTTAGAATCCTGTGAGATCTGAACATAAAATCTATCTCCTTGGCAAACAGGCTTATTCTCTGAGTGTATTTCTAAAAAATAATCCTTATTTAATTTCCTATTTTCGATAAATCCCTTACTTCCATCTTCAAATCGAAGGATACATGCATCTATATCCTTAAGGACTTTTTCGACAATAACAAGTCTAACCTCACCTACATGTGATTCATCTATATTTATTATATCAAGAGGGTTATCTAACTCATCAAATGAAACAAGGAGCCGAAGCTCCTTATTATCATATATTCCTTTAGTAATAATCACCTTTTTAATGTTCATTACTAATCTCTCCTAAAGAAATAAAACTATCTGGTGTACCCGTGTACATATCAATACGTCTAATATCTAAAGATAGTTCATCAAATTCTGGAAGACCTAAGTATTCATGAAAGGCTTTAACTACCAGCTCAGGCTTAATATTGTCAGTACTTCCACTGGAAAGTAAGAAGTCGTATACTGGCACTCCATTATCTATAGTTAGATTAAATCTATAAATGAGTGGCTTAAGATCAAGCTCGCGCTCACCCTTCTTAGTCTTCTTAACAATATTAATGCAAGCAGCCTCATCGAAGAACTTCTCTTTGAGATCCAAAATATTCTCAATGTAGCAAATATCATCCTTGGGATCCTTATAAGTTACTATATAACTAGCTGCTGTAACAGCTGACATGCACTTGTCCGCATCATCAGGAAGATAATTAATTGCAGATATAATTAATCCCTCTACCATGTTTTTATTAAGAGAATCCATTGCTTCTGCAGGCTCCACATAATTCTTAAGATCAATATCCATATACTCACCCTCAGAAGTAAGTCCTACTCCAAGAGGAGATGCAAAAGACATAATCTGATGTGGATTGAATCCTTCTGAATATCTAATAGGTAAATTAGATCTTTTGACTGCTTTCTGAAAGAAACGCATAAGATCCAGATGTCCTACATATCTCATAATTCCATTTTTCTGAAACTTAATTCTAGCGCGCATGACATACCCCCGATCCAATCTTTGCAGAACCGCAACCGCTACAAGCCATCTTACAGTTAGGTGTAACTATGGCCTCCATTGCATTATTCCACTCTCTCTTAAGGAATTCCTTAGTCACATGACAATCAATGAAGTCCCAAGGCAAGATCTCGTCTAAATCTCTCTGACGGTATGCATAGTATTCAATAGAAATATTATTCTTCTCAAACGCAGCAAGCCACTTATCGAAATCAAAGTACTCGCCCCATGCATCGAAGAAACAACCACTATTATAAGCGTCTAATATAGCTGGACAAAGTCGTCTGTCACCTCTAGCAAAAATCCCCTCAAGAACTGTAACATCCGAATGATGCCAATTGTATTTAAGAGATTTCTGGTTAAGTTGAGCTTTCATCTCGTCATTAACAATCTTAGCTCGACGTAGATACTCTCCGCCCTCGTACATAGGAGCCCACTGGAATGGAGTAAAAGGCTTAGGCACAAAGAATGATGTAGATATAGTAATCTGGCAACGCCCCTGTCTCTGATCCTTAGGAACAGTCTCATAGTAGGCCGCAGCGATATCATTAGCTAACTGCGGAATAGCCTTCATATCTTCTTCGGTCTCAGATGGTAGTCCAAGCATGAAATACAGCTTGACCTTATTCCAACCGCCCTTAAAGGCAAGTGTAGCACCACCTATTATATCTTCCACTGTAAGTCCCTTATTGATTACATTGCGCATACGCTGGGAGCCAGCCTCAGGAGCAAAAGTAATGCTAGACTTCCTAACATCCTGAACCTTGCTCATAACATCCAATGAGAATGCATCAATTCGAAGAGATGGAAGCGATACATTAACTCCCTCAGATAGACAATCATCAATCAAGAAGTCCATCAAGTCACCTAGAGCATGATAATCACTAGAAGATAACGAACTCAGACTAATCTCCTCATGACCTGTAGAGGCAAGCAACTCTCTAGCCTGTCCCTTAAGTACATCAACACTCTTCTCTCTGTTAGGACGATATATCATACCAGCCTGACAGAATCTACAGCCTCTGATGCAACCTCTCTGAATCTCTAAAACTACTCTATCTTGAATAGCTCTAACAAAAGGAATAAGCATCTTGGTTGGGTATGGTGTAGCATCCATATCCTTAACTACCTGTCGCTCTATCCTTGATGGTACATCATCATATATAGGAGTGAAGCTCTCAATAGTACCATCGCTCTCCTTATAGGTAACCTGATAGAGGGAAGGTATATATAATCCAGGTATATGGCAAGCCTTTCTGAGGAAGTCTGCCCTGTTAAATCCTGACTTCTTACATTCCTTATATAAATCAAGTAATGCTGGATAACTGGTCTCTCCCTCTCCTACATAAACTATATCAACAAAATCAGCAATAGGTTCAGGATTGGTAGCACATGGACCGCCAACTACTACGATAGGGTCATCATTCTCTCTATCCTTAGATAGTAAGGCTACATTAGCTAAGTCAAGAATCTGTAGGATATTGGTATAGCACATCTCATACTGGAGTGTCATACCTATAAAGTCAAAATCTTTAATAGGATCCTGTGATTCCAACGCAAAAAGAGGTATATTCCTCTCCTTCATAAGCGCATGTAAATCTGGCCAAGGCGAATATACCCTTTCACAATAAGTATCCTCACGACGGTTAAGCATATCATAGAGAATAGCTATACCTAAGTGAGACATGCCTACCTCATAGACATCAGGAAAACACATGGCGAATCTGATATCTACTTCAGTAGGATCCTTAATTACACTATTAAATTCGTTGCCGATATATCGAGCAGGTTTATCAATCTGCATCAAAATATCGTCAGATAAAGCAAGTTTTTTCATACAATAAAATTATCTTTGAGCTAACTCTGAGGTAATATCTTCCCAAGTAACACCCTTTTCAGCCATCAATACCATAATATGATATAGGAAATCTGAAATCTCGTACTTAGTCTCCTCAGGATCAGGATTCTTGGCTGCAATAACAATCTCTGTTGCTTCCTCACCAACCTTTTTAAGAATCTTATCAAGACCCTTGTCGAATAAGTAATTGGTGTAAGAACCTTCCTTTGGATGCTCTTTCCTATCAAGAATGATAGCATATACATCCTCAAATACCTTAAGAGGGTTTCGCTCAACGTACTCCTTTTTAACAATTTCGTTGAAGAAGCAACTAGGTGCGCCAGTGTGACATGCAACTCCAACTTGAGAAACTTTCGCCAAAATAGTATCAAAATCACAATCAGCAGTCAATGACTTTACATATTGATAATGGCCACTAGTCTCTCCTTTTACCCATAAGCTCTGTCTAGAACGTGAGAAATAGGTCATCTTACCTGTACGAATGGTGCTATTGAGTGATTCTTCATTCATATAGGCAACCATAAGCACCTCTCCAGTCTGGAAATCCTGTACAACTGTAGGAACCAGACCATCGCAGTTAGGCTTAAGATCAGACCATGAAAGCTTAGGCTCGAAATTATCCATCTTGATACCAGCATCAGATAAATCACTCTTAATCTGCATGATATCCGTGGTAGTATCATTGATAAATGCTCCAGATATACCCCTAATCTGATCAGACTTAAGTAGGTTAGAAACATTGCCGAAATCATAATCATCTACCTGGACGATATATGGAATGTTGGTAATATTCTCAAGTCCCTCTAATAAATTAGTATTCATGATAAGTAGTTCATGTACATTATCCTGAAGGAAATCCTTAGTCTTAAATAAGAAATCAACTGTAGCTAAGCTGACGAGCATCTTATGAGCTCCGAATCTAGCTGAAGCTTCTTTAATAAGGTCGATAGCCTCTGGCTTAGAACCATTTAAAATTACTTCAATACAGCCAGCGTATAGAAGCTTCTTAACATCCTCTAGTCTCTTGATATTGCCACCACCAGCGGTTTTAATCTGAATGTTTCGATTAATCTCCCTGATTGCCAATATATTCTTCTCATGTTCTTCATCATCTGTAGATAGATCATAACAGATAATCTTATCAATACCGCTATCATCATAGACAGAAGCCAGCTCTACTACATCCTTCTTCTTATCTAATTCTGTAGGGCTCTTAACAGCCATACCATCCTTAATATAGATGGTGGCTACTATATTCTTGTGTTCCATTATAATGCTCCTTTGATTCTAGATTGATCCTTTAGTAGTCATCGTGTCAATAATCCTAGGGTCAATTGTGGTAGCTTCATCTAAAGCCTTAGCAAAAGCCTTAAACATAGCTTCACACATGTGATGTGAATTACCAGGCGTAAGAACCTTGATATGTAAGTTCATAGCTGCCGAATAAGAAATAGCATAGAAGAATTCCTTTACCATTTCAGAATCCATATATCCGATCTTCTCAGTAGGAAAATCTCCCTCAAAAGATAGATAAGGACGATTGCATAAATCGACAGCGACTAAAACCAAAGTCTCATCCATAGGAAGAATACAACTACCGTATCGCTTCATACCCTTCTTACTGCCACAAGCCTTCTTGATGGCATTGCCTAGAACAATACCTGTGTCCTCAATCGTATGATGGCAATCTACCTGTAAGTCCCCACTGATTTCAGCTGACATATCAAACAATCCATGACGAGTAAAAGCATCTAGCATATGATCGAAAAAACCAATACCAGAATTAACACTGCAATTGCCTGTACCGTCTATGGAAAAATCGATAGTAATATCAGTTTCTTTTGTTTTCCTAGCAATTCTAGCTCTACGTTCTTCTGACATATTAAACCCCAATAAAATTCAATTTATACAACTATTAATTATACCAAATATAGATAATTATTAAAGCTCTTATATATCTTCAAACCTAACCTTAATAGAGTTAGCATGAGCTGTTAATTGCTCGTTATTAGCGAACTTAACTATGTCTGGATAGACAGCCTCTAAGGCGCTTCTTGAGTATGAAATAATACTAGATTTCTTAATGAAATCATCCACTGATAATGGAGAGAAAAATCTAGCAGTACCATTAGTAGGTAATACATGATTAGGACCAGCAAAATAATCTCCCAAAGGCTCTGACGAATATTGACCCAGGAAGATAGCCCCAGCATTCTTGACATAAGTCATAGTTTCAAATGGATTAGCAGTCACAATCTCTAAGTGTTCAGAAGCAATGGCATTGACACACTCAATTGCGTCTTTCATATCATCTGCGATTAATAAATATCCAAAATTATCTAAAGACTTAGTAATAATATCTTTTCTAGAGAGTATAGCTACGAATCTCTCGATCTCAGATTCTACCTGATCTGCGAGTTCCTTAGATGTGGTAACAAGAATTGCAGAAGCTAACTCATCATGCTCCGCCTGTGACAATAAATCTGCCGCTACATAAGTAGGATTAGCAGTCTCATCAGCTAGTACTAATATCTCAGAAGGGCCAGCAATAGAATCGATTGAAACATATCCAAATACCGACTTCTTAGCAAGTGCAACGAAGATATTACCAGGACCAACTATCTTATCTACCTTCTCAATAGATTCGGTACCAAACGCAAGCGCTGCAATAGCCTGAGCGCCTCCACACTTATAAATCACATCAACTCCAGCTTCATTGGCAGCCACAAGAGTACTAGGATTAACCTTGCCTTCCTTGTCACAAGGAGTTGTCATGAAAATCTTTCCAACACCTGCTACTTTAGCTGGCATAACATTCATAAGAACTGATGAAGGATATACTGCCTTACCGCCAGGGACATATACACCTACCTTAGCTAAAGGCGTAACTTTCTGACCAAGAATGATACCTTCCTCTGAAGTAAACCAACTGTTCTGCTTCTGTTTAGCGTGGTAACTCTCAATATTAACAAGAGCCTTCCTGATAACCTCAACTAGTTCCTCAGGAACCAAACCATAGGCTTCCTCTATCTCCTCTTTAGTTACAATAATATTGTCCGCTGTAATATCAGCGTTATCGAATTTCTTAGTGTATTTAAATACAGCGCTATCGCCATTAATCCTGACGTCATTAACTATCTCGTTAACTGTCTGCTCATACTGAGTATACTGGCTAGGACTTCTCTTAAGAAGAGACTCCAGTATATTATCAATTGTCTCAGATGTAAGCTTAAGCTTTCTCATTTTCAAGTGCTCCCTTCAATTTCTCAATAAGTGTAGTTATCCTCTCGTTCTCCATCTTCATGGAAACTTGATTGACAACCATTCTAGCAGATAGAGGGCACACTTCCTCTAAAACCACTAGTCCATTTTCTCTAAGTGTAGAACCAGTCTCTACAATATCTACGATAACTTCAGAAAGTCCTACAATAGGCGCAAGCTCAATAGAACCATTCAGTTTGATTATTTCAACAGTCTGATTCTTGGTGTTATAGAAGTAATCCTTGGCAATGCGTGGATACTTGCTGGCCACTCTAATAAGCTCGTGATGCTTAAGAAGCTCCTCCGCCTCCTTAGGACCACACACGCACATCTTGCATTTGCCGAATCCTAAATCTAACACCTCATATAGGTTGCGGTTCTCCTCAAGAATAGTATCCTCGCCAACTACTCCTATATCTGCAGCACCATACTCAACATAAGTAGGTACATCAGGCCCCTTGGCCAGGAAGAATTTAAGCTTTAATTCCTCATTAGTAAAAATTAACTTCCTAGTGTCAGGATCCTTCATCTCCTCACATGTGATTCCAATACTTTCGAATAAGCTAAGTGTCTGCTTAGCAAGCCTGCCCTTGCCTAACGCAAAAGTTAAATATCTATCTTCACTCATAATTACCCTTTCGTCTGTCTCTCAAGTGCTAACATTAGTTGATCAACTGTAATGGCAAATCCAATAGCTGGAGAATCCTTTCCAAAGTGACTAAGTAATGAATCATAACGTCCGCCCTTAACAAGTGGCTCACCAATACCGTATGAATAGCCTGTAAAAATGATGCCTGTATAATATTTGTATTCTGATATCATACCTAGTTCAAAGGAAATATAATCCATGACACCATTCTTCTTAAGCAGTTCATATAGCTTAGTAAGGTATTCTAAAGCGTCATATACTTTCTTGTATTTCTTAGCTTTCTCAAGATAGTTAGACCATTCCTTAGGGGAATTAAGTATCTTGCCAGTGAGCTCAAACAACTCAACCAAGCTCTTATTAACTCCAGCCGACTCAAGTAATTCCTTTGCTCCAAAGAAATTCTTGTTAGATATCAGTTTAATAAGCTTATCTTCTTCAGATTCTGATAAATTACAAGCATCAATTAAGCCTCTAACCACATCGATATGGCCCACGCCAATCTCAAATTCCTTAAGGCCTAAATCCTTAAGGGCATTAACAACTATCGTAAGTATCTCAGCATCGGCATCCACAGAACTATCGCCTATGAACTCACAACCCGCCTGAGTGCTTTCCTTAAGTCTACCTTGAAGGCTGTGATAATTAATGAATACATTGCCCTCATAAGAAAGCTTAACTGGACCATCTGTATCTGAAAAATACATAGCTGCAGCTCTCGCAACAGAAGGTGTGATGTCTGGTCTAAGCACTAGAGTATTACCTTCTCTGTCAAAGAACTTGAACATTTCGTTAGATTTACAAGAACCTACTTCCTTCGAAAAAGTATCAAAATACTCAAAGGTAGGTGTCATAATAGGCATATATCCATAGTCCTTGAAACCTCTTCTAAGCTTAATAAGAGCCTCTAATCTGCGCTCATATTCGCTGTTATAGATATCTCGTACTCCCTCTGGAGTATGTAAAGTAAGATTCTTCATATTTGCACCTCGCACTTTAGTCTGATAAAGAACTAAAGCAATTATATCTTAATATAGCCGTAAAGTCAACCTTTACGGCTTTGTAAGTCAATGTTCATCATATCAAGATATGGGACTAGTAAGTTAGGCTTGGTGGTAAAGAAGTATTCTTCATCCAATTCATCTATGCGAAAGCTCTTACGACCGCCCTCTAGCATCCTATCCCAGAATTCCTTGAGCTTATTGTAAGTAAGATAATAATATACGTCTCGTTCACTATAAAATATCAGTATAAAAGCCATGCCATCCTGCTGCTCCCACTTGCCCATGAAATCAATCTGGTGAGCATGAATATTCTGGAGAGGAAAAGTATCCTTATTGCATTCCTTGGCGTCAAAACACACAGGGATACCCTGGATTGCTCCTACATAATCTACAGTAGACTTCTGATCGAAGTAGGCAAGAGTAATATGTCCCTTCTTACTATCCATCTCAATAGGGGTAATAGGTGTAGGAATCTTCTGTACCAGTCCTAAACCATTCTCCTCATATACCTCGTTAGTCTTATTAATAAATTCCTCGAAGGTGGATCCACGTAATCCTCTAGATTTAAATGTACTCATTAAACTCCCTCGGCAAATCGCATATATACTTATTACCATCTGCAAATTCAATAGAATATGCATGTAATAGCTGTCCGCGAACTTTATATTTATTATTAATTATCGTATTTCCGTATTTACTATCTCCAAGAATCGGATGACCAATAGATGCAAGGTGTGCTCTAATCTGATGGGTTCTTCCAGTAATAAGATGAATCTCAAGAAGAGTGAACTCATCCCCTATATGAGATATAGGCCTGTAAGCCGTTTTAATAGGCTTAGAATCCTTAAGACACTCTCGAGTTATAGAAACCTTGTTATTGGATTCATCTTTTGTTAAATACCCCTCTATAAGCTCTTCATCCTTAATACGACCTAGGACTACAGCCCTATATAACTTCTTACAGCTACGTTCCTTCAGTGCATCTCCTAGCTGCCTGGCCGCACTAAGAGTCTTGGCAAAAAGTACGATACCTGAGGTGTTCCTGTCTAGCCTATTGCATATACTAGGATGGAAATGCTTAAAGCTATCTTCTGATAGACCTCTCACATTAATCATATAAGATATTGCCATCTCATTAATAGAAATTTCAGTAGGAGTATCCTTCTGAGACTTGATTCCTGCAGGCTTATTAATGATGATCATTTCATCATCCTCATAAACCACGTCAATATCATGGTTAACCGCTTTAAGCGCATGATATAATTCATCACACTCACCTGCACCTGTCATCTTAGAATAGGTCTCATCAGAAAACCATATCTTAACAACATCTCCCTTATTAAGTTTCTCAGTACCATCAGCCTTCTTATCATTGAGTGTAATATTCTTCTTGCGAAGCATTTTGTAAATAAAGCTACTACTAGCCTCGCTGAGAACACGCTTTAAATATTTATCAAATCGCTGATTACTATCGTTTGCGTCTATTTTTAGTTCTTTCATTGGATCTACTATGCTTGCCAGAGTTGTTACCTCTGGATGAATTATTATTTTTTACAGCTTGGTCATTCTTTGTATGATTCTTCTTTGAATCATTTTTCTTGGAATCATTCTTCTTATAGTCTGTTCTTTTAAATTCTTTTCCTTTAATCTTCCTAGGCGGAATCAGGCACTCTTCACCGAAACCTATCAAATCCTCTCTTCCAGCCTTAATAAGCGCTTCCTTTACCAAGTCATAATTCTCTGGTCGCTTGTATTGAATAAGGGCTCTCTGCATAGCCTTCTCGTGAGGATTCTTACATACGTATACAGGTTTCATATCCCTAGGGTCTATCTCCGTATAGTACATAGTAGTAGAAATAGTGCTAGGTGTAGGATAGAAATCCTGTACCTGCTCAGGTGAAAGGTGATGATCTCTTAAATACTCAGCAAGAGCTATGGCATCGTCGAGAGTTGAGCCAGGATGAGAACTCATTAAGTAAGGAACAAGATACTGTTTAAGCCCTAGCTCCTTATTAATCTTAGCGTACTTATCACAAAAGGCATTATAAACCGATATATCAGGCTTGCCTAAGTATCCTAATACATTGTTGGAAATATGCTCAGGAGCAACCTTAAGCTGACCACTGACATGATATTTGCAAAGGTCTCTTAAGAACGTATCATCTTTGTCATACATTACATAATCGAAGCGCACTCCAGAACGTACAAATACTTTCTTAACCTTAGGAAGTTTGCGTAACTTGGTAAGAAGTGACACGTAATCCTTGTGATCCACCTCAAGATTAGGGCATTTCTCAGGAACTAGACACTGTCTATGAGTACATACGCCCTTTGTCAACTGCTTCTTGCAGGAAGGATTCCTGAAATTAGCAGTAGGACCTCCTACATCATGTATATAACCCTTGAACTCGGGATCTGTAGTAATAAGCTTAGCCTCATCAATGATAGATTCATGACTACGTGATTGTATAATCCTACCCTGATGAAAAGTAAGGGCGCAGAAATTACATCCGCCGAAGCATCCTCTGTTACTAATAAGAGAGAACTTGACCTCTTTAATGGCTGGAATACCACCATCCTTCTCATACATTGGATGGTATGTCCTCATATACTCTATAGCATATACATCATCCATCTCCTGCCTAGTGAGAGGTTTCTGTGGCGGATTCTGTACAACATACATGGAACCATCATAAGTCTCCACAAGCTTCTTGGCTGTAAAAGGATCAGTATTAATATACTGAGTATAGAAGCTCTTAGCATAAGTTTCTTTATTGGACTTAATCTCCTCAAAGGAAGGAAGAATTAAACCATCTTCAATAAAAGATTCATCTCTAGTCTTATATACTGTACCTGGAATATATGTAATATCCTTAACATCCATGCCAGATGCTAGGCAATCAGCAATCTCAATTATAGATCGTTCTCCCATTCCATAAGAGATGATATCTGCACCTGAATCTAAGAGAATAGATCGGCGTACCTTATTGGACCAATAATCATAATGACCTAGTCTCCTAAGAGAAGCCTCGATACCACCTATGATAATAGGCTTCTTCTTATATGTATGTCTAATTAAATTGCAGTATACAATAGTTGCATAATCGGGTCTAAGTCCAATCTGACCTCCAGGAGAATAATTATCGAAATCTCTGTGATGCTTAGAAACACTATAGTGATTAACCATAGAATCCATATTGCCCGCGCTGACCATGAAACCTAGCCTAGG
The DNA here is from genome assembly GCA_024691465.1 of Pseudobutyrivibrio sp. The sequence goes on from JAILNO010000180.1 coordinate 14,328, forward strand.
CTCTCCAAGCGCATTAATGGAATCGTCGTTTTTCCAATCTGGCTGAGCTATAATTCCTACGCTATATCCATGTAACTCTAGTAGACGACATATAATAGCAGCTCCAAATGATGGATGGTCCACATAAGCATCACCACATACATAGACGAAGTCTAGCTGTTCTATACCTCTATCTTTCATATCTTTTTTGCTAACCGGTAAAAACTGTTGCATATACTAAGCAACCTTTCATTAAATCTATAAAATAACGATGCCAACTTGATAGACTCTTAAGCCTAATATCGTATTCAAATGAATAAGAAAATCAAACTTAAAAGATACAAGTTGGCACTAAAAATCTATATTCGCTTAATATTATTCCTTGTTAAAGAACTGCTCTGGTATATCAAGTGCTGGAATGTCATCCTCATCATTAGATGCAGGAGCCTCTGCCTGAGGAGCAGCCTGCTCTGGTATAGCATTATCTCCAGTAGCCTCCAAGCTAGAAGCAGGATCAGAATCACCATCATTAAGTGAATCTGGAACAAGTGATGCTCTATTAGCATCAACTGTATCAAGATAAACCTGCATAGTGCTAAGGAATGTATCTGTTCTAGACTTAGTAGTCTCGATAGAATTGCTAAGAATAGTCTGGATGTTAGCAAGTAACTCATCAGTGTATGCTATAGCACCCATTCTGATATTGTTAGCATCTTCAGTAGCTCTGTCAATCTTCTCTTGCGCATTCTTCTGAGCAATAAGAATAACTTCGTTAGCCTGAGCATATGCTTGCTGCATAATCTGATGTTCAGAAACCAATTCATTAGTCTGAACCTGTGCCTGACTGATAATCTCATCAGCCTTAGCTTTAGCATCAGCTAATATCTGCTCTCTATTAGCAATCATTCTTTGATATTTTCTAATTTCATCTGGAGTCTTAGTTCTAAGCTCCTGTAAAAGAGATTCAAGCTCGTCCTTGTTAACTACGATTTTATTAGTGGAAAAAGCTGATGGTTTACAATCATCAATATAAGCTTCAATCTCGTCTATGATATCTTCGATTTTACTTGCACTTGCCATGATGTTACTTCTCCTTGTCTTTAATTTTGGATTCTATGAGAGGTATAACCTCAGGTGGAACAAATAGGCTGATATCTCCTCCGTAAGACGCAAATTCCTTCACGACTGTAGAACTCAAATAAGAATAATTTAAAGATGTAGTCATAAATAAAGTCTCTAATTCTGGGTATTGAACCTTGTTAGACTGAGCAATCTGAATCTCGCTTTCAAAATCTGTAACTGCTCTAAGACCTCTAATGATTACCTGGGCATCCATCTCTTTTGCAAAATCAACGGTTAGCCCTTCAAAAGATTCAACTGAAACATTGTCTAAATTTTCAGTCAATTCACTTATCATACTAACACGTTCATCAATGGAAAACAACGGATTTTTTTGCTTGTTATTCAAAACTCCAACAATTAATTCGTCGCATAACTTGCTAGCTCTTTTAATAATATCTAAGTGTCCATAAGTAATTGGGTCAAAGCTACCAGGATAAATTGCTCGTTTCATTTTACGCCTTCTTCAAAAATATATGTTTATTAGTCTTATATATTTTTTCTTTTAGTATTGTATAACCTAAATCATCAAGATAATCAAAATCTGTATCAAGACTAGCCTCGACGATTATTGTAGTATCGTCAGAAACATAATTCTTATTAATTATGTACTCAAGAACCCTCTTCTCTATAAGATTATCATAAGGAGGGTCCATAAATATAAAGTCAAATGCCTCATGTCCACTAAGCTTATTTAATGCTGAAAGTACATCTTCCTTATAAAGAGTGGATGCATCCACCAAACGGGCCTTCTCAAGATTCTTCTCAATACATGAAATAGCTGCCTTATCTTTCTCCACGAATACTGCTTCCTTAGCACCTCGACTGAGTGCCTCGATTCCAATCTGGCCACTACCTGAAAACAGATCCAAGAAAATAGAATCATATAAATCAAAGGCTATCATGTTAAAAAGTGTCTCTTTAATTCTGTCTGTGGTAGGGCGAGTACCCATACCCTCTGGTGCAAATAATTGCATCCCTCTATTATTGCCTGAAATAACTCTCATTAATTTCCTCTATTTGTAAGACAATCTGCTAATAATTCAAGAGCTTCCCTACAAGCAGCAGCTCTGACTTCGCTTCTGTCACCCTTTAAGTGAAGTTCCTTAACTATACATTGGCTGTCACCGTATGCACATGCAATATATACAAGCCCTACAGGCTTCTTAGGTGAACCACCACCCGGACCAGCTATGCCAGTAGATGAAATGCCGAAATCGGACTTAGCTCTAGTTCTAACACCAGTAGCCATCTGCTCTGCGGTCTCACGACTAACAGCACCATACTTAATCAAGGTTTCTTCTTTAACGCCCAGATTCTTCATCTTAGCCTCGTTGGAATATGTGACATATCCTTCATTGAAGCAATCAGAAGCTCCAGGCATATCTACGATAGAACTGGCTATTAATCCTCCTGTACAGGACTCAGCAGTAGCTACGCTATAGTGATTAGCGGTAAGAATCTCTATCGTATCCTTTATATTCATTACTTCTGCTCCTTAAGCACTTCGGAATTCTGATATATATAAATCACTAAAGAAAGTACTGTAAGAACAAGTGAAATCCATACGAAAATCTGGCCTAATACCTGTAACCATGCCACCTGGAAATTAGCAACCAGGATGATAATCATAATCATCTGTGAAACTGTCTTAAGCTTACCGAAAATATTAGCAGCAATAACAATACCATTCTCAGCGGCAATAAGACGGAAACCAGAAATGATAAACTCTCTAGCAACAATAATAATAACGAACCAAGAGAATAACTGCTTAGTCTCAATCAAACATATCATTGCTGAACAAACTAAAAGCTTATCAGCTAAAGGATCCATAAACTTGCCGAAATTAGTAACAAGATTATACTTACGAGCAATCTTGCCATCGAGCATATCAGTTAATGAAGCAACTATGAAAATTAAATCTGCAATAATTCTTAAAGCTGCATTGTCATCAAGAGCATGTCCTAAAAGTAAGAAAAAAACAAAAAATGGAATTAATACCACTCTAAATAGAGTTAATTTGTTTGGTAAATTCATAACTTAACATCTCCTATCAAATCATATTCATCAAAACCAGTAACAGTTACATCAACGAATTGGCCGCTAACCAATTCCACATCACTGTTAACGAATATAAATCCATCAACAGATGGTGTATCTCTATAGGTCCTACCGATGAAAACTCCATCCTCTGGAAGCTTACCTTCGATAAATACCTTAAGATCCCTACCTATATAGCCCTTATTATTATCGAGAGATATATCACGCTGACAGCTCATAACTTCGTCCTGCCACTTAAGCTTAAGGTCCTCATCTACTTGATTATCCCATGTGGCGGCAACAGTGCCATCCTCTCTAGAATAGGCAAAAGCGCCCAGTCTATCAAAGGACATATCCTTAATGAACTGAATAAGCTCCTCATGCATCTCCTCAGTCTCACCTGGGAATCCACATATAAGTGTAGTTCTAAGAGATATATCAGGCATAGCCTCTCTAAGACGAGCTGCGATATTCATAATATCTGCTTTGTTGGTCTTGCGTCCCATTCTGCGTAACAATTCGTCATTACAGTGCTGAATCGGCATATCAATGTAATGGCATATCTTAGGCTCAGAAGCCATACATTCTATCAATTCATCAGTGATTTCCTCAGGGTAAGCATAAAGTATGCGAACCCACTCAAGTCCATCTAAAGCACATAACTTATGCAATAACTCTGGTAAGGCCTTCTTTTGATATATATCAATGCCATACACCGTAGTCTCTTGAGCAACTAGAATAATCTCCTTAACTCCACCCTTAACAAGCTCTTCAGCCTCGGTTAGAATCTCATCCATAGGAACTGAACGGTAGTTGCCACGTATATAAGGAATAATACAGTAGGTGCATCGCTTGTTGCATCCTTCTGCTATCTTAAGATAAGCATAATGCCCACCAGTAGTAAGGACTCTACGCCCATTCCTAGGAATGCCTACTAAATCCTTCTTAATAACAGGCTTGTCATTGCTATTTGATAACACACTTCTAATGGCACTTACAATCTCATCGTATGAATTAGTTCCGATAACTGCATCGACCTCAGGTAGTTGCTCTAGAATCTCATCTGTAAAACGCTGTGCAAGACAGCCAGTAACTATGAGTCTCTTAAGCTTACCTGTCTCCTTGTAAGAACCAAGGTCTATTATATTCTGAATGCTTTCTTCCATGGCATCAGCTATGAAAGAACAAGTATTAACTACGATAATATCTGCATCAGCCTCATCATCACATATGGTGAATCCCTCGTCGATAAGGTCTCCCAACATATGCTCCGAATCAACCAGATTCTTATCGCAGCCTAATGAAACAAATAAAACATTCATAAATTAGTTGTTTGTATCCTCATTTAAAATCTTAATAACACCTTCGTTGAGCTCATCAACAGCGATTGAGAGTGGCTTCTCACCCTTAGTAGCCTTAACGTATGGCTCAGCACCGTCGATAATCTGACGAGCGCGCTTAGCTGTCGCAGCAACTATAGTATAACGGCTGTTAACAACTGGCTCCTCACCTACCTCAACATTCTCATTTACCTTTTCCATTAATTCAACATAAGATGGATGTATCATAATTAATTACTCCTTTCAAACATCTTTAATTCTTCTTGCATATTCTTTATGGCTGAACTATTTCTATTGACCTTATAGTGCTCAGCTTGAATTATATTATGAACCTGATCCACAGCCTTTTCTAAGGAATCGTTAACAATCAGGTAATCATACTTGTCCATGAAACGAGATTCTTTACATGAAATAGATAATCTCTCGTTAATAACTTCCTCTGTCTCTGTACCTCTACCAACTAACCTATTCTGTAATTCCTTGGCAGATGGTGGCATAGTAAAAAGTAACAATGCATCAGGGAACATCTCCTTAACCTGTAATGCGCCCTGAATCTCTATCTCGAGGATGACATCCTTCTTCCTCTCGATCAACTGCTCAACATAAGCTCTAGGTGTACCATATGAATTACCATTAAATGTGGCGTACTCAAGTAGCTCATTGTTGGCAATCATACTATCAAACTCTTCTCTAGTCTTAAAGAAATACTCTCTTCCATCCTTCTCTCCAGCACGCATACCTCTAGTGGTAGCAGAGATAGAAAGATTGTAATCATTAGGGTGAGCTTCAAGTAAATGCTTCATGATTGTTCCCTTACCAGCTCCAGAAAAGCCAGAAAGAACAATAACAAGACCCTTATCACTTATCATTATCAAAGTCCTCCTTGATTGAATTATCAATAATTCTATTCGCAATTGTATCAGGCATCAGCGCGGACAATACCACGTAATCATCACAGATAATTACACATCTGGTCCGTCGCCCCTGAGTAGCATCGATTATATTGCCCTTCTCTTTTGCGTTTCCAACAATTCGCTTGGCAGGTGCCGAATCGGAGGTGACCATTGATACAATTTTGTTGCTATTAATTATATTTCCAAAACCTATATTAACAAAAGACATATTATTCTATATTCTGAATCTGCTCTCTAACCTTTTCAATGAGTGTCTTAAGAGTAATACCAATATCAGCTATTTCCACATCAGTAGATTTGGATAAAATTGTGTTAGCCTCACGGTTAAGCTCCTGTGCTAAGAAGTCTAACTTACGACCAACCTCCTTATCTAAATCAAAGACAGCTCTAGTCTCAGCTACATGGCTCTTAAGGCGAACCATCTCCTCATCAATACATATCTTATCAGCATATATAGTGACCTCTTGAGCTATGCGAGCTTCATCAATTTTGTTATCAGAAAGTAACTCTTGAATCTTACCTGTGAGACGAGTCTTATACTCATCTATAATAACAGGACTACGCTTCTCAAGCTTATCAACAAGAACAAGCATCTCATCCATCTTAGATACCAGATCAATCTGAAGCCTCTCGCCCTCAGCAATCCTAGAATCGATGAACTGCTTAATACAATCAGATAAGGCCTCTAGAACTAACTCCTTGAGACTATCCTCATCTGCATCATTCTCAGTGAGTTCAATAACATCAGGTAGTCTCACAATATTGCTGGCCTTCATATCATTGTCTACACCTAGCTTAGTAGCCATCTCAGATATAGATTCATAATACTTAAGGGCCATGGCATCATTAATAGACACCTGATAGCAAGCATCAGAATGTTCATTCAAGGTGATATATACATCGACCTTACCTCTGAAAATGCTCTCACTAATCTTGTTGCGAACTAGACTCTCAAGAAAGTTGAGCTTCTTAGGAAGCTTGATATTAAGATCAAGATATCTGTGATTAACAGACTTCATTTCAATAGTGACACGGGCATCAGAATTCTCAGCAAAACCCTTGCCATATCCAGTCATACTACGAACCATTTCAGTCTCCTTAATTTATGTATTTTCGCAAAGTAATCCATAATTACACAGTTGTAAATAATTATAATTAAATGTATGATGATAGTCAATAATAGAAAGGACACAAATTATGGCACTAGACGGTATATCTATTCATGCTTTAGTGCATGAATTTAACGAGAATTTACTCAACGGTAAGATTAATAAAATATCTCAACCTGAGCGTGAAGAATTGCTTATAACAATCAATACTCAAACAGGTAATAAGAGGCTTCTGATATCAGCTAATGCCTCTCTTCCTTTTATGTATATTACAGAGGATAACAAGCCAGCTCCTGCTACTGCCCCTGGCTTTTGCATGTTACTCAGGAAGCACATAGGCGCCGGTCGTATCATAGAGATTAGTCAGATGGGCTTAGAGAGAGCTATCCGATTTAAAATACAGCATTTAAATGAAATGGGTGATATTACATTTAAGTATCTCTACATTGAGATCATGGGCAAGCACTCTAATATAATCTTTTGCAACGAGGATAATATGATACTTGATTCCATTAAGCATATTCCTTCATCAGTTAGCTCTGTCAGAGAGGTTCTTCCTGGAAGAGATTATTTCATACCAGCTCAGGAAGGCAAAGTTAATCCACTTGATACAGATGAAGTATACTTCATGAACACAGTTCTTAAGAAATCAGGTTCGCTATATAAGGCTCTCATGTCCTCTTTTATTGGAATAAGTCCAACTATCGCAAATGAGATATGTTATAGAGCTGATTTAGATGCAGACGTAAGTATTGCGTCACTTTTTGACCAGCACAAGAATAATCTATACCAAGCCTTCAATTCCCTTATGAAGGATGTGGAAGCTAATAAATACTATTACAATATAGTTATTGATTCATCTTCAGGTAAACCACTGGAATACGCTCCAATAGAGCTTCATATGTATGCAGATATGGAAAGCAATCAATATGAGACCATGTCGCAAGTATTGGTTCAGTTCTACGCCAAAAGGAATCAGTACACTAATATTAGACAAAAGTCCACTGATCTTAGGAAGATTATCTCTAATCACATAGAACGTACAGCCAAGAAGCTTGACCTGCAATTGAAACAGCAAAAGGATACTACCAAAAAGGATAAGTACAAGCTCTACGGTGAGATGCTTCATACTTACGGATATGAAGCTAAGCCTAATGATAAATCAATCACTGTAATTAACTATTACAACAACGAGGAATTAACTATTCCGCTTGATCCTGATTTGTCCGCTTCAGACAATGCCAAGAAATATTTCGATAAGTATTCTAAGCTTAAAAGAACTGCTGAAGCTCTTGATATATATATTGAGCAATCTAATCAAGAATTAGAGCTTCTTAAGTCTATTGAAGCCGCTCTTAATATAGCTGAGAATGAGTCAGATTTAAGTGATATCAGACGAGAGCTTACAGATCACGGATTCATCAAGAAGCACTCTTCATCTAAGAAAGAGAAGCAAAAGAAAAGTAAGCCTCTTCATTTCGTTGATGATAACGGATTCGATATATATGTTGGCAAGAATAACTACCAAAACGACGAGCTTACTTTTAAGTTTGCAACAGGAAATGATTGGTGGTTCCACACCAAGAAGATCCATGGAAGCCATGTAATTGTTAAAACCGAAGGCAAGGAGTTGCCTGATAGTTCATACGAATATGCCGCAGAGCTTGCAGCCTACTACTCTTCTGGCCGTGACACTGATAAGGTTGAAATAGACTACGTCCAGAAAAAGCATGTAAAAAAGCCTGCTAGCGCAGTAGCAGGCTTCGTAGTATATTATACTAATTATTCTATGGTAGTAACTCCTACACTAGAGCACGTAAAATTGATTAGCAAGGAATAAATTCAAGGTAGATTTCAATGCTGGGTGATTATCAAGCTTGGGGTCTACCTTTATTATTGCATCCACATCGCTAGAAGCCATCTCAAGCTCACTGGCGTCCTGATATATATCAGCTACTCTAAAGCTGAATTCACCACTCTGTCTAACCCCAAATAGATCACCTGGTCCACGCAACTTAAGGTCTTCCTTAGCGACATAGAAGCCATCATTAGACTTAAGCATGATATTAAGTCTCTCAGACTCTCCCTTTTCAGCGCTGGAATTCATAAGGATGCAATAACTCTGAGCATCTCCTCTACCAACTCTTCCTCTGAGCTGATGAAGAGCAGCCAGTCCGAATCTGTTAGCATTCTCAATCATCATGACCGTAGCATTAGGGACATTAACCCCCACTTCCACCACAGTAGTAGAAACAAGTATATCAAGGGCGTGGTTGGCAAAATCCTCCATAACCTGATTCTTCTCAGCTGGCTTCATCTTGCCATGTAATATGCCAATTCTATACTGATCCTTGAAATATTCCTTTAGTTTCTTACCATAATCAGTTACATTCTGAGCCTCTGTAGTCTCAGAAGCCTCAACTAAGGGACATATGATATATGCCTGATGCCCCTTACCAATCTCATCTGTCAGGAACTTGTAGGCAGTATTACGCATGCTCTCTTTAATTACGCAAGTCTTGATAGGAAGCCTGTTAGCAGGTAATTCCTTAATAGTAGAAACATGCATGTTACCATAGAGTATCATAGCAAGAGTCCTAGGAATAGGTGTAGCCGACATAACTATCATATGCGGATGATTACCCTTATTGGATAGCTTATCTCTTTGTTGTACACCAAATCTATGTTGCTCGTCAGTTATTACAAGGGCTAATTCTTTGAACTGTCGACCCTCTGATATAAGTGCATGAGTGCCTATAATGAGACAAGAGTCATTTTCATCCACCATCTTTTGCATAGCTTTCTTCTCAGATGCCTTCATGCTTCCTGTAAATATTGCAACAGGTATATTAAGGTCGTATCTTTCAACCCAATCAACAAATGACTGATAGTGCTGCTTAGCCAAGACTTCCGTAGGCGCCATAATCGCAGCTTGGTATCCAGATAACGCCACATCTAACATAGCAAGAAAAGCTACGATAGTCTTACCGCTACCCACATCTCCTTGTATAAGTCTCTGTGTTACATACTCTGATGATAAATCACTTCTGATATCTCCAAGCACATTCTTTTGATCATTAGTAAGATCATAAGGCAACACTTTAATAAACTCATCAACAATAGCATGATGAGAAATATTAAACTCATTAGAAAAAGAAACTCCCTCATCCTCCTGCAATCTGGCGTTTAGAATAAAGAAGAACAATTCCTCATAGGCTAGTCGTCTCCTTGCCTCTACTAAATCATCGAAATTATCGGGAAAATGATAAGTAAAAAGAGCATCTTTATATGATAAAAATGAATGTCTCCTCTCTATATCTTCAGGAAGTCTATTCTCAGAAATACTGCAATTTGAAAAAGCTTCTCTAACAGCCTTGCAAACAAGATTATTGCTAAGTCCTTTTGTAAGATGATATATAGGCTGTATTTTATTCTTCTCAGCCTCATATTTATCTGGATCAAAGATAATAGGCTGAGTCATCTTAAAACGGCCTTTATCACATAATAAGCGCCCATAGAAAGCATATAGCTTACCAGGTTCCATAGATGCCTTAAGATAATTAGAATTAAACCACGCTAAATCTATCTGAATATCATCTACATAGCCTACAGCTGATAGTATATCCAATCGATTCCTGGTCCTGAAGGTCTTAGGAGTGGACTTGATCCTGGCAAGAACTGTAATAAGACTACCAACACTGTCGCTATTGGGCTGGGAATAATCAGGATATATTAAATAAGTACGCGGAAAAAAAAGGAGTATATCCTCTATGGTATATACTCCTAACTTATTTAATAATTTAGTTGTCTTCTCTCCAACACCCTTAATGGTGTCAACCGGTGATAACAACTCCATAATCTACTCCACAGAAACGATATAAGCATATACAGCCTGACCGCCTTCAGAAATCTCTACCTCTAAATCTGGGTACTTATTCTGAACCTCTGCACCAAGGGCTTCAGCTTTCTCTTGAGATGATCCCTCACCCCAGTAAATTGAAACAACTGATGAATCATCGGATACCATTTCATCGATCATATCCTTGAATGCTACATCAATATCTGCATTGACTGAGATAAGTCCTGAATCACCCATTCCCATCCAGTCATTCTTCTTGATTTCCTTGTCATCGATTACAGTATCTCTAACTGCATATGTAACCTGACCAGTCTTAACGTTAGCAATCTCTTCCGTCATAGCTGCTTCGTTATCTTCTACGCTAGCATCTGAAGCAAAAGAAATAAGTGCTGTAATACCCTGAGGAATAGTCTTAGTAGGAATAACTACAATCTTCTTATCCTCACAGATAGCAGCTGCCTGATTAGCAGCAAGAATAATATTCTTATTGTTAGGTAATACAAAGATAGTCTTAGCATTAACCTTCTCAACAGCTGAAAGAATATCATCTGTACTAGGATTCATGGTCTGACCACCTGGAATCATGTAATCGCAACCAAGCTCTGTAAAGATCGATGTAAGACCCTCGCCAGTAGCGATTGAAACGAATCCCATATCCTTAGCAGGCTCTGTAAAAGCAGGCTTCTCTTCCTTAGGAGCTACAACAGGCTCCTCCTTACCCTCTTCAGTAATTCTGATATCTGAAACAGTACCAACTGAAATCTTCTCTAACTTGGCCTGAAGCTCCTTGATCTGGTATGAAGCAAGAGGCTTCTCAGACTCAACTACGAACTCAACAGTATAGCTAGTCTTAGTAACCTGAGGCTTAGCAACCTCTGGAGTAGCTTCAGAAGCATAATCAACTTCCTTGCCAATAAGAGCATCATAAGCACCCTTAAGTACCTGTACAAGACCCTGTCCGCCGGAATCAACTACTCCTGCCTGCTTAAGTACAGGAAGCATCTCAGGCGTCCTAGCAAGTGTATCCTCAGCCTCAGCAATAACTGCCTCAGCGAACTCAACAATATCAATAGTCTTAGTAGACATCTCAGCAGCCTTATCAGCTGCAGCTCTAGCTACAGTAAGAATAGTACCTTCCTTAGGCTGCATAACAGCCTTGTAAGCTGTCTGGACAGCCTTCTCAAAAGCCTCATTTAAAAGTGCAACATCAATCTCATCATGGCTAGAAATAATCTTAGTAAATCCACGGAAAAGCTGAGATAAAATAACACCTGAATTACCTCTAGCTCCTCTAAGTGAACCAGAAGAAATAGCCTTAGACAATGTCTTCATATCTGGATTGCTAAGCTCTGAAACAGCATTAGCAGCAGACATAATTGTCATAGTCATATTAGTACCTGTATCACCATCTGGTACAGGGAACACATTAAGCTCGTTAATCCATTCCTTTTTTGATTCAAGATTCTTTGCTCCAGAAAGGAACATCTTTGATAACAAAGACGCATCTATTGTTTGGATTTCCACAAAAATTCCTCCTTAGTCAATAACTCTTACGCCTTCAACGTAGATATTGATTGTGTCAACCGTTAATCCTGTAAAAGACGATACCTTATATTTTACTGTTTCGATAAGGTTCTCTGAAACTGCAGCGATGCTGACACCATATGAAACAATAACATGAAAATCTAACGAAATTGTGTTGTCCTCATTGATATTGACACTAATTCCGTGATTTAAATAATCTTTCTTAAGAAGCTTAACTAAACCGTCCTTCATATTGACGGCAGCCATGCCTACAATACCAAAACACTCTACAGCAACTGAACCTGCATAGGTCGCAATTACATCTGTGTCTATAACAATCTTACCAAGCTCTGTTTCCATTTGACCTTGCATAAAATTACCTCCAAATTCGCATATTTACTCATGATTAACTCATTATATACTAAGTTTGTAAAAAATGAAAGTAACTATTAATTTCATTGCCTATAACCAAGACAAAAAATAAAAGCCACCCTCGCGAGTGACTTTCACAATATCGTGTAAGATTAAGCACGCTCAACCTTGCCAGAACGTAAACAAGAAGTACATACATATAACTTCTTAGGTGTTCCATTCACATTACACTTAACGGACTTCACATTAGACTTCCACATATGATTGGATCTTCTATGA
>JAILNO010000211.1 GCA_024691465.1 Pseudobutyrivibrio sp.
CGCCTGCCGGCTCGGTCGGCTCGCAACCTTGTGGTCCACTGGACCACGCTCGCCCCTCGACATCGCGGTAAACCCACAGTTTGATTGAATACAGAATCCCCCTCTCGCTACGAAAAAAGAAGCACAGACATTAGTCTGTGCTTCTTTTTTCGTAGCGAGAGGGGGATTCGAACCCTCGACACCGCGGGTATGAACCGCGTGCTCTAGCCAACTGAGCTATCTCGCCATATTAACTAATATGTGTTATTGAATGGGACCTACAGGGCTCGAACCTGTGACCCTCTGCTTGTAAGGCAGATGCTCTCCCAGCTGAGCTAAGATCCCAGAGCTTAAAGCTTACTGCTTCAAGCGACTTGATAAATATAACAAACACTAGGTTATATGTCAACACAAAATTTAATTTTCGCAATACTTTTTTGATTTCGTCTAATTTGCTGAAAACACATGGTATAGAGGGCTTTGAGCCCTCTACCCCCTATATAATGTTATGCCTTAATTGCCCAACGCATCTTAGTGGACTTGCTGCGAGGATTGATTCTACACTCTTCAGCTGAAGGTCGAATTACATCAGATGATACTTCTGAATATACTCCCTCTCTAGCCAATTCTTTGAAGGACTTCTTGACTAATCTATCCTCTCCAGAATGGAAGGTAAGAATAGCTACTCTTCCACCTGGATTGAGTATAGTAGGCAGTTTTTCAAGGAAAGAATACAGTACTTCGAACTCGCTATTAACGTCTATACGAAGTGCCTGAAATACTCTTGCACAGCTCTTCTTAACAGCCTGTTCCTTATCTTCCTTAGGTACTTTCCAAAGAGCAGCTTCTATGGCCTCTCTAAGGGCTGTGGTGGTGTCCATAGGATTCCCTTTAGCCATAAGAGTAAATACCTTATGAGCTATCTCCTCAGCATATGGTTCATCTGAATTCTCAATCATCATTCCAACGAACTCTTCCTCCGTAATATTATGAAGACGAGCTGCTGCACTATCACCATGTTCTGGATCAAGTCTAAGATCCAGTGGTCCATCTATCTTATATGAGAATCCTCTCTCAGGATTATCTATCTGCATAGAAGATACGCCTAAATCAGCCAACACAAAGTCAAACTTACCAGCTTCCTCAGCCACCTCATCAATATTAGCAAAGTTAATGAGTCTAAACTTGAAATTATCTTCATTAAATCCTGCATTCCTAAGTCTCTCTACAGTCTTAGAAGACTCAATTGGGTCCACATCTAATCCATATATGCACCCACTACCCTGAAGTTGCTCTAGCATCCTCCTGGTGTGACCACCGTAGCCTAGCGTACAGTCTAAGCCCTGTTGACCTGGCTTAATCTGCAGGAAATCTAGTATCTCTTGAACCATAATAGATATATGCATACCAGCAGGAGTAGAGCCCTTACTGATTACATGCTCTATGGTATCCTTATATTTCTCAGGGTTATGTTCCTTATATTTCTCTTCGAACTTCTTAGGATACTTGCCTGAATAATGTACTCTTCGTTTATGCTTCTTTTCTTCCATACATCTCCATTCTGTTATGCGAATCTTCCCAAAAGGTTCTGTACAAGCTTAACACATTCTGCTGCATCTGCAGAATAGCCATCCGCACTTATCTCATCCTTAAAGGACTCACTGATGCAGGCTCCTCCTATGATAATCTGGGCTCTGCATCCCTTTTCCTTAGCTAACTTAACCACATCATCCATACGCATCATTGTGGTAGTCATGAGGGCTGATAATCCAATAATATCAGCATCTACTTCTACTGCTTTATCAATAATAGTCTCAGCTGGTACATCCTTACCTAAATCAATTACATTGAATCCATAGTTCTTGAGCATGAGAGCCACCAGATTCTTTCCTATGTCATGGATATCTCCCTCTACAGTAGCTATTACTATAGTGGCCTTAGCTTCCGTATCACCCGTTGCAAGGAGTGGTTCTATGTGCTTCATTCCTAGCTCCATGGCACCTGCTCCTGCAATTAACTGTGGAAGGAAGTATTTCTTCTTATCATATAGATCTCCTACCACATTGATTCCCTTGATGAGATGTTCCTCTATAATAACCTGAGGTTCTACACCTGAATCTAAGAGCTTCTGAATCTCTGGGATGATTTGTTCCTTTTTACCCTTAATAACACACTCTGCCACAGGACTGACATCCATAGTCTCTCCACCACTTGGAGTAGCTTCAGCTGGCTTAGCCCCCACCTGTGCCTTGGTCTCGATAACTGGAAGTGATGCGTACTTCTCAAGAGCACCAGGCTTATTCATAAGGGTGTCTGCAGCTGCTGCACAGTACATAAGCATATCCTGATTAGGGTTAGCAATAGCCATAGTCAATCCCTTACTAACAGCTATTGTAAGATATGTAGTATTAACATAAGGTCTATTAGGCATTCCAAATGAGATATTAGATAGTCCACACACAGTTGGAAGGCCTAGTTCATTTTTACAATATTCAATGGTCTCAAAGCACTGTAAACCTGCTGTACCCTCAGCACCCACAGTCTGAACAAGCACATCCACTACAGCATCTTCTTTCTTAAGCCCTATCTCTTCCGCTGCACTTAGCACTGTATGGATATGTTGCTTCTTCTCAATAATATCCTTAGGCAATCCTGCCCCAGATAGAGGAAGTGTAATAAACATTGCACCATACTTCTTAGCAAGCTTAAGGAGAGGCTTCATCTTCTCAGGCTCGGCGGATATAGAATTAATCAGCGCACGACCTGGATATATTCTAAGAGCTGCCTCCATAATATCTACATGGCTTGTATCTATACATAATGGAAGATCTACCGCAGAAGTTACTTCATATATACTATCAAGCATCATCTGTTTCTCATCGATGCCATTCATACCCATATTTACATCTAGTATATTAGCGCCCTTCTCCTCCTGCTCTCT
>JAILNO010000243.1 GCA_024691465.1 Pseudobutyrivibrio sp.
GCACTGACACTCCTAACGGGTGCCTTGCTCAATATCTCATCATCAAGTAATCTGGCGTATCCACTCTCATCCTTAGCATATATACCCACATCGGCCACTATCACCTGCCCTGCGGCTTCCTTGCACTCTCCCAACAATAGTCCCTTTTTCATATAGGCAAAAGTTACGCAGATATCAGCTCTTACTCCTACCTGACCTAGCAGCTTGCCTGTATTAGTATCGTAACCTGATGGCATATCCACAGACACCACAGGCACCTCAGTATTATTCATGCATTCCGCCACTACAGCGTACTTATCCTCCAGACCTCTAGAGAGTCCTATGCCAAACATGGCATCCACCACCAAATCTGGCTTCTTAACTTCATCACAATCTAATGTATAGAATATAGGCACCTGATAACTATCAGCTATATCAATCTCCGCATTCAGCTGCTCAGAGTATCTACGCTCATCTCCCAGTATGGTGCACACCACCTGCTTGCCCTTCAGGTGCAGAAGTCTAGCAATAGCCACTCCATCTCCACCATTATTACCTGGTCCGCATATAACAAATATCTCATGAGCCTCAGGATAATTCTCAAGAATCACATCAGTCACCGCCATGGCTGCTCTCTCCATAAGAACCAGTGATGGTACATTATGTTCTTCCATGGTAGCCCTATCAATTGCCTGCATTTCAGATGCTGATAAAATACTCTTCATATATTAATTCCCCTAATAAATCTTGATTTTTTGTTTTTATTAAACTGTGCTATACTTCTTAATTATAATCTAAAGAAAAACTAATAGATAGGCAGGAGATTAATTTTGAGGAAGAAAATCATCGTACTGCTATGGATTTCCTTAGTAGTATTAGTTATAGCATTCGGTTCACTCGTGGTATACCAGAACAAGCAGGCTGCAGCCCATGAAGCTGAGATAGCCCGCATCGAAGCCGAAAAGGAGGCCGAAGCCGAGGCAGCTGCCCAGGCTGCCGAGGAAGAACAGGAGGCTGCCGAAGCTGGAGAAGCTGAAGAGTACACCTTCACCGACAAGGAAGCCACCTACTACGCACAGGATAATGCCACTGTCCGCACCGATCCTTACGACACAGCCGAGGTCATCGGAACCCTATCCATCGACCAGCGTGTCTCAGTAGTGGGCATCTGCAACGAGACAGACTACTACAAGATCAAGATCAACGGAGACTATGGTTACATCTCCTTCGAGGACACCTCCGAGGAATACCTGGACATACCTATGCCAGTATCAAGTACCAAGTCTGTACCATCAGCCACCAAGGACATACTCTTCATAGGTAACTCCATAACCAAGTACCCACACACCGCCGACTGGTGGGGTGACGGCTGGGGATGTGGAGCCACCACAGCAGCCAATGACTACGTACACCTAACCGTAGCCGCCAAGGGCTACTCAACCTACGATTATACTTCCCTACGTGCATGGGAATTCTCTGATACCCGCAACTACGAGCTAGACGACCTGGACCCATACATCACCAATTACCAGTATGGCACCATCGTCATCGAACTAGGAGAGAATGTCAAAGGACACGAGTCCCACTTCAAAGAAGACTTCACCGACATGATCACCTACATCCGAACCTACAACCCTAATGCTCGCATCGTAATCCTGGACAACTTCTGGAAGTACGACAGCATCATAAGCACCAAGAAGGCCGTAGCTTCCGAGACAGGGTGCACCTTCGTAAGCCTAGCGGACATCCAAGGAGTAGCCGACTACCAACTACAGGTGGGCGACCAGTACACCACCCCAGATGGCACCGTCTACACCATCGGCGAATTCTTAGCCGGTCACCCTAACGACGCTGGCTTCGCCGCCATCGCCCAGCGCCTCACCCAGGCTCTCTAGAGCCAGTAGAGGCCCCACATATTTGTAAATCACATATAGCACCCACCTAAGGCTAAAGCACCAACACCTTTCTGCGCCTGACAGCGCAAAGATTATAGGTTTTCTTAGTGCTACATTTGAGCTTTGAGTGGGTGCTTTTTTCACTGGTTTTGCACTTCGAAGAGATTGTATGTAGGGGGCAGACACTTCTGTAAACTACAAGAAGCTTCTACAAAACTTATGGGGCAACTGCTTCTATTTTACTAAGCTCACTCGTACGGTCATGCAGTTGCTCCCATAAGTTCTTGTAGAAGCTTCTCTTAAATATATATAAGTGTCTGCCCCCTGCATACTATCTCAACAGAAGTGCAAAGAATTGAAAAAACACCCACCATAAGAAAGCGAAAAGTAGCACTTAGAAAACCATAATCTGCAGACGATGCCAGCAGAAAGGTGTTGGTGCTTATGCCTTAGGTGGGTGTTATTTTGCGTTATATGTGGGGCCTCTACTGGCTCAGGGCGTTGATTACGCGCTGGGCGGTGGCGAAGGCCTCGTAGTCGTAGCGTTCCACGGCTTCGATGACGATGATGTCGGCGCTTTTGATGTCGCTGGTGACTTCACTCATGTAGTCGCGGTGGGCGAAGGTGCAGGATGTAAAATCCTTAGCGAGGTATGGCATCATGTTGACACGGAAGCTGTCGCCTATGAGGCATAGGCGCTTAGGGTTGGCTCCTGTGGAAGTGGTGTGACATACCATGGCATCTAGGTTGAGGCCATCTACGGTGACCTCTGGTCGATAGTCCATGGTGAATTCTATGTCGTCACGGTTGATATCTGAATCTGGGATGCCCATGTATGTGTATAACTCGTACTTTTCTGCATCCTGAGTACCTGTAATCCACTGAGTAGGCTCGGTCTGCTCTATGCCCATGGCTGCATATAGTGCATTGGTGCCGTATAGGGCTCCTAGATGGTTCCAGTGAGAGTCATACTTGTAGTAGGTCTGGTAGGATGTGGTAGCCCCCAGGGATTCGGTCAGTGGGTATAGGTACGGTGTGGTGCAGTTCTCCACCATGTAGGAGTGGAGCTGCTGCTCACGCTTGTACGTATTTACGATATCTACTGTAGGCATGTATTGGCTGTATACCTGGGACTTGTTAGGGGCTATGTAGAAGTATAGTTCCTTGCCCTGGGCACTGCAGATGGACTGTAGCTGATTGACCTTGGCGGCGTAGGATTGCATCTCCTCCTCTGTCAGGAGATTGGTGCCCTGGTAGCACTCGATTTCATTCTCTCCGTATAGGAATAGCCAGCCATCGCGGCCTACGATTACATCCTGGTATACATGTAGAGGATAGTAGTTGCTGTCCACTGGGGGTTCCTCGACGGAAGCTACTGCTTCTATGACTTCCTCTCCTGGTACGATTGGCTTGTTAGTAGCATCTTCTTCGGCAGTTTCCTCAACGGGAGCTGTGTAGAGCTTAGAGCCTATGGCTGTCTCCACTACAGCGTATCTTTCTTCGATACCGTCATTCATCCCCTTGTATAGATTAAGCATAGTGTATCTGAATGGAATGTGGTCATCCACGTAGCTTGATACACTCTCGCCTGTATTTAATAGGTCCTGCCAGTTGATCTGAGCCATGTCTCGATTCTCAGTCTCCACCGAGGTGAGATTCGTATATACGGTAGGTGCAATCAATCTAAGGAGACCTCCTGCTATCCATGGGAATACCAGGATACCTAAGAATACCAATATGAATATTTTGTTTTTAAGATTGGTAAGATTCATATGGTCTACCTCTAGAATTGATAGTAAATAAATGGGTTGTAAGTGTTGTTAACAAGGAATAGTAAGCTGAGTAGTAAGAGAGCTAAGCATACTAGCATATTGCCCTTTACTGCCCTAACACTCATGTGAGCCTGGACGAATCCTCCGAATAGGGCTGCTGCAATGAGTGCAATCACTCCTATTCCTGATAAGTATGTAAATAGGTTGAGCACACGTATGCCGCCTACGAACATCCTGGATATGTAGGTTAAGGCATCGATTATATTGTCAGCTCTAAATATTACCCATAGGAAATTCACTACTAAAAATATCAGTAATCTATTAAGGAACTTGATAGGGTTCCTCTCAAGTATCTCTCCGAACCATACTCTCTCAAATATAAGTAGTAGTCCATAGACTACTCCCCATACCAGGAAGGTCCAGTTGGCTCCGTGCCAGATACCTGTCAGTAAGAATACGATGAAGATGTGGCTGCAGGTCTTCTTGAGTGTGCAGCGGCTACCACCTAATGGAATGTATACGTAGTCTCTGAACCATGTGGATAGAGATATGTGCCATCTCCTCCAGAACTCTCGCACTGACTCAGAGCGATATGGATGATCGAAGTTCTCCTTGAAGTCGAATCCGAACATCTTGCCAAGGCCTATGGCCATGTCAGAGTATCCGCTGAAGTCGTAGTATATCTGGAAGGTGTAACATATGCTTCCAAGCCAAGCCACTGTAGCATCTAGATTAGATATATCAGTAGCCCAGATATTGTCTACAATCTTAGCTAGAGTGTTGGCTATTAGTACCTTTTTAGCCAATCCGAAGCAGAATCGCTTGATTCCCTCTGCGAACTCGTAGGAACCTACAGAGCGGTCCGTAAGCTGAGTGGCCACATCCTTGTAATGAACGATAGGACCTGCAATCAGCTGTGGAAAGCACGAGATGTATAGTGCGAAATAGAATAGATTCCCCTGGACCTCCGCCTGATCTGAATACACATCAATTACGTATGAAAGTGCCTGGAAGGTGAAGAATGATATACCTACAGGAAGCACCACCTCAGCTAATCCAAAGGCCCCTGTGCCTGTCCCTGTAAAGATTCCATTCATACGATCTGCAAGAGACAGCTCTCTCCCTGCAAATATGTTTTCAATTGTAGCTATAAACAGATTGAAATATTTGAAAAAGAATAGCATCCCGAGGTCAGCAACTATAGCAAATATGAGTCCCATTCGTCTCACGTGGAAGCCATGTCGATCCTTGGCACATAGAAATCCTGCGCCCCAGTTGATTAGAATCACAACGGAAATCAGGATTAGATACTTCGCCCCTCCGAATGCATAGAATAATAGGCTGAAGCCTAACAATATATAGTTAGAAAGAATGATTCTTCTGCCAAATCCACCCCCAATCAGTCTAGGCACACCATAGTATGCCAAAAGACAGATTGGAAGGAATATTGTACAAAATGTAAGTGAGCTGAAAACCAAATTATTCTCCCTTTCCTCTAATCATCAGCCTTGAAAATGGTCTGTTAGTATTAAACCAATTGACAACCACATCGCATATCAATGAGCCCACCAGGGTAACGGCTGTACAGCAAACCACCTTAAGTGGGAAGCTGATGGATGGAAGCAATGACTGCACTAATCTGATTGAATAGAATTGATTTAAGTATATAAGCAAGCTCATCTTGCCAAACCATGAGAATATTGGCTTATCAAATATCTCATGAGCTGGATTGACCTCAGAGAATGTGAGAATCAGTCCTATGCACATGATGAAAAGTGATGTGAAACTATACTTAGTATCAATACCTGTAACAGCATATCTAAACACCAGCAAATAGCAGGCTAGCTCTACCAAAGCAAGTATCCTCCTGCCTGCCATAGTAAAATCTATCTTGTTAAGCTGTCTTGTGAGACTGTAGGCACTGCAGCCTAAAGCCATCTCAGCGAAACCGCGAAGAAAGCACTTGTAGAAATGACCTGTCCATCCATCGATGCCAGCTATACTGTGGTACTCATGTGCCATGAAGCCTAATATGAATAGTGCCATAAGTGGGCAGACTATCTTAACAAATACATCATAGTGCTTGCGCAAAAAGTACCAGAATATGAAGGTAACCATAAGCCATACATCCAAGTACCAGGTGAGCTTGTTAACCCATGAGCTGTCGAATCCAAATACCTGAAGGAAGAATATGGATGCCCATGAATCTACAGCATATTCCATGCGTGCCTTGGCGGTACTATGTAAAAAGTAACCATTAACGATGATTGTGAGACCTGTTGCAAATAAATGATATGGGAAGATATTCTTAATCTTCTTCCACATCATCTGTGCCGTCTCAGTTCCGATTAAATCAGTGCTAACTCCCCTCTTGGCAAAAGCACTGGCAGCAAGCAAGTATCCTGATACCAGGAAGAAGAATTCCACTCCGATATAACCATGATTAAAAAAGTAAATCCCCTTAATTCCAATACTGATATTACCATCCACAGCAAATCGCTTGTGAATATGGAAAAATAAAATACCAATGGCGAATAGAAATCTAAGTAACTCTACTCGTCCATTTTTCTTAGACTTACTCATATAAATTACAAATCTCCGTCCTGGGCCTCATCGAAATCATCATCTGCATCTGAACCCATATATTCTCTACCAACCACACGCTTAGCCTCACGCTGCTGTTCCACCTGTACAGACAGCATCTCCTTAACGTTGGCTGAATTCTTAACATTCCTAATCTCGAAGGTACCGAGACTCTTATCAGATGAGCTTACAATGATAGAGCCCACACCAAATATCCTCTGTCCTAAGCTACGCTTAAGCTGAAGATCCAGAATCCTGTATAATCTGACCTCATTCTGCTCAAGATTAAGCAGACCTGTCTCTACGAAGAGTCGATCTTCACTCATGCTATATTTAGTAAAGCTAATTGGTAATCCAAAATATCTCTTACGATCATGCCATAATATGTTTGCCATAACATCCTCCTTATATTCATAGATAGCTTTATTATACAGAATCTTCGCTTTAAAATAAATAAGGCCCCTACACCATTTTAGGTGTAGAGGCCTCCATCTCTTATATTACATTACGAAATTAACTGGTATACGTCTGTATGTAATCCAATTAATAATTACTGTAAATGCAGTCACAACTATGATGCCTATCCAAATTGGGCCCTGGTTATATACAGGGTTGGTAATATAATCCATCAATAATGCAGATGCATCACCTACTGCTGGAATAGCATGTAAGAGTCTAGGAAGTCCTATGCAAATAACCAGGAAAAATGCATAACATACCCAGTATGCTGTCTTGCCATATCTAACGATACTGCTAGCTCCCAATCCCTCAAGAATCATCTGAAATGCAAATATTAAAAGGGCGCATTTGATAATCAAATTGATACTAACTACATTGCAAGCTATGCAGACGAGAGCTATTAACAATACCTCTACAAGATCATACAACCTGCTGTATATGAATAAAGTCTTCCTGGTAATTCCTAAACTAAGACCTCTGCTGGTTTCATCAGCATAGAACATTAGCTTAAAAAAATACGAGCCAGCCAAGTATCCTGTAGGAACCACTCCGGCTATCATTACATTCAGCATGCCCTCTTCTTCATCTGCAATTAGTATCAAACCTATAATAACAGCCATCGCAGCTATGGCAGCAATTAGAATAAGCATTCCAATTATGTTCTTGGACTTAAGTATAAGTATCTTCTTAATATTCTGTATCATAATGCCTCCATTCTTAGCAAACCATCATCTGCTTATATAACTTATAAACCCAGATCTCAAGTAACAGGAACACTATCACTGCTCCTATAGAAACTCCTATGAATGGCACCCCATGTATCATGGCGAATATTCCATCTCCATCCATCACGGTAGAGGCACCAATTGAGCCTCCTAGTAGCGTAGATATGATTACCAGAACAATCACAACTGCCCTTCCGTACCTCTGCAGCTTGTGACCAATTATGTTAAATAATGCTGCACTAGGAAGTGCCAGAATATTGAGCATTAATATATGAGTACTAATATTATATTGATTGAACACTGTTATGCCTACGAAGCTAATAATCAATCCTCCGCATACCACTATAATATTCTGTAGAATCTCGCCCCAGAATATGTGCTTGCGAAGAGAGCCCATCGATAATACTATACTGTCAAACCAAGACACTCCATATAATGAATATAGTGAATTAACCATAAATATTGCCAATGCCTCACATAAGATTACTGTCCTACTCATCTTCATTATGTCCATGGTATCATCTGAATTAATTATAACCAACTCAACTGAAAGCAGTAACAGGACACCTAGACAACCTCCCAAAAGCATGAGAGATCTCATGAAGTAGTGCTTAAAAGTCCTAACAGATAAACTAGCCATATTAAGCCTCCTTCCTACCCTCTACACTCATTGCATAGAACAGATTCTGAAGGGATACTGGCTCCACCTGAACGCTCTCACTGAAACTATCTACTGGTGAATCAGCAAGTACTGTGACAGACTTGCTTCTGCCAATTGACTCTGGATGATATACCCTATATCCATCTACACTAGAATCAACTGCCTCTACTTCACCACTTACTCTGTAAGCTCTGGCAAGTAGATCCTCTGTATTCTCATTAATCATAATCTGGCCTTCGTCAATCATGATTACCTTTTCAAAAAGTGATGCCGCTTCCTCAATGATGTGAGTACTGATGACAAAGGTACGACCTGTATTAGCATACTCTTCAATAATAAGCTTATAGAACTGCTCTCTTGCTACCACATCAAGACCTGCTACTGGCTCATCTAAGAGAGTAATCTCAGCCTTACTAGCTAATGCTACTATGATAGTGACTGCTGAAAGCATACCCTTAGACAGCTTGTTGATTCTCTTCTTAATATCTATATTAAAAAGCTTAATCAACTCGTCTGCATAGGCCTGATCCCAATACTTGTAAAAGGTTGCTGCTGTCTTCAAATAGTCCTTAACCTTGAGTGTATTAGGACCAAAGATAGTCATCTGATTAATCTCTCTCGAGTAACAGATGTGAGATAGTGCTTCCTCATTCTCCCAAACCTGCTCTCCATCAAGAGTAATCTCACCCTCTGTTGCAGGATTCTGAGCTGTAAGAATTGAAAGCAGTGTAGTCTTACCTGCTCCATTACGTCCGATTAGTCCATATATCTTTCCAGTCTCAATCTCCACGCTAACATTATCTAGAACTGTATCTTTGCCGTATCTTTTTACAATGTTCTTTCCTGCTAATGTTCCCATATATCCTCCTTTATCCCATTAAAGAATCCATAATTGTTATTTATTGGAATCAATCATCTTCTTAAGATCTTCCTTAGTAATTCCAATTAGCTTAGCCTCATTAATAATTCCCTTAACATATGTCTCATAGAAGCTGTCTCTCCTAGCTTCCATAATACGTTCCTTAGCACCTGTCTGTACAAACATACCAATACCTCTCTTCTTGTATAATATGTCCTTATCTACCAAGATATTAACTCCCTTAGCTGCAGTGGCAGGATTAATCTTGTAGTACTTGGAAAGCTCTGTAGTACTAGGCACCTGCTCTTCCTCCTTAAGAATATCCCTTAATATATCATTCTCAATCATCTCGCTAATCTGGATGTATATTGATTTATCTTCCCCTAAATTCTCAAGCACAAACTCACCTCCTTGGGTTAATCGGTTAATTACTTGTGTAATTAACCATACCACTGTATAACTACACTGTCAATAATATTTGCTAAAATTTTGCAATAAAAAAACCCGCAGCATAAGCTGCGGGCAAATAATCAATATATTATTTAAAAAGTGGCTTCAAAGCTTCAGCAAGCTTATCCTTCATAGCCTGGGCCTCTGCAAGATCCTTACCCTTAGTAGTGAAGTAAGTCTTAATCTTAGGCTCTGTACCAGAAGGACGTACAACTACTGTGCATCCATTCTCTAATCCATAGATAAGTACATTAGCTGAAGGAAGTCCAGTCTCTGCTGTATTCTTGTAATCTGTAACCTTAGCAACCTTAATACTTGCAATATCTGCTGGTGGATTCTCACGTAACTGTGACATAATGCCTGCCATAGTATCCATACCTGAAAGGCCTGGGAACTCGAATGAATCTACCTTGTTGAGGTAACGGCCATATTCTGCATAAATCTCCTCAAGACGCTGCTTGAGTGAGCTTCCGATGCTGCGATAATAAGCAGCCATCTCACAGATAAGCATAGAACCGATAACTGCATCCTTATCACGTACATAAGGGCCTGCAAGATATCCGTATGACTCCTCGAATCCGAAGATGAATCTATCCACCTCACCTGCTGCCTCAAGACCAGCAATCTGATCACCAATCCACTTGAATCCTGTAAGTACAGAACGCATCTCGACACCGTAGTGCTCTGCAACTGCATCAGCAAGTGGTGTAGAAACTATAGACTTAACAGCAACAGCACCCTTAGGCATAGTACCTTTCTCGATACGACCTGCTGCAATATAATCAAGGAGAAGTACACCTACTTCATTACCAGATACTAATTCATAACTGCCATCTGGACACTTCATAGCAATACCTACACGGTCTGCATCCGGATCGGTAGCAAGCATAAGATCCGCTCCCTCTTCCTTAGCAAGGTTAAGTCCTAACTCAAGAGCCTCGAAAATCTCTGGATTAGGATAGCTGCATGTAGTGAAGTAACCATTAGGATACTCCTGCTCTGGAACGATTGTAATATCAGTAATACCGATATCGTTAAGTACACGTGTAACAGGCACTAGACCTGAACCATTAAGTGGTGAATACACAAGCTTAAGGCCTGCTGTCTTGCATAAGCCTGGACGTACCTGTCTATCCTCGATTGCTGCATAGAATGCATCCTTGCAATCATCTCCCACGAACTTGATAAGGCCCTTCTCAACACCCTCAGCAAAGGACATAACCTTAGCTCCAGTAAGGACATCAGTCTTCTGAATCTCAGCATATACAATAGCTGCTGCATCATCTGTCATCTGACATCCATCTGGTCCATATGCCTTATATCCATTGTACTTAGCTGGGTTGTGAGATGCAGTTACCATGATACCTGCATTACACTTATAGTAACGAGTAGCAAAAGAAAGTGCAGGAACTGGCATAAGTGCATCGTATATACGTACATTAATACCATTAGCTGCAAGTACTCCTGCTGCCGTCTTAGCGAACACATCACTCTTAAGACGGCTATCATAACTGATAGCTACTGTCTGATTGCCACCCTGAGTCTTAACCCAATTAGCAAGTCCCTGAGTAGCCTGACGAACTACGTAGATATTCATTCTGTTAGTACCAGCACCAAGCACACCACGAAGTCCTGCTGTACCAAATGCAAGAGCTACAGCGAATCTATCCTTAATTTCCTCATCATTACCCTTAATCTTGCTCAGCTCTGGCTTAAGATCGCAATCCTCAAGATCTGCTGCAAGCCAACGCTCATATTCCTCATTATACATACTCATTTCTCCTTAAAATATATATTACAAACTTCTTTAATTTTAAATTTTCCAGTTAGTCATGTCAACCTGCGGACACTAAAAGAGGACCCGTATACAGGTCCTCTTAGAAATAAATATTAATCTACATTAGTTCCTTTATCCATACCAGCATCTCCTGGCTCTTCTTGCGATTACCCCAGTAACAGTATGGAACTGCTGTAAGGCTCACTTTCTCGAGCTTAGTATCCTTCTTGGCATATAGGGTATGTGAATCCCATCCGCTATCCTCAAGCTTAGCTCCATCTATCGTTAATTTCACTGTACCACCTAGGAGCTTATCATCGAAAGATTCAGTGATTTCAGCGTCACCTTTTACATATACACCAGCCAGATTATCTCCATTATCTATCTCCTCCAGGCAGTATACTAATGGCCCTTTCATGACAGCCACCTTACCAACATCAGCCCTTACTTTAGGGTTGGCTCTCATAAATACAGGAGGCATGTCAAAGGATACGCTGATAATAGATCTTTCCTCTGCAAGCTTCACATGGAAATAACCGTCAGATATATAGTCGTTTATTTTCTTACCATTTAAAGTAACTGTGAAATCCTTAGCATAGTATGGGACCCTAAGGAGAATTTCATAAGGAATCTGTCCTGCCGAATCCACTGTTAGTGTAGCTTGACCCTTCCAAGGAATCTTGCTATCAAGCTTTAGTTTCACATCGTAACCATTAGTCTTATAGTTGGTTTCATTAGAAACATACATATTGACTGCAATAGAATTGGTAATAGCTGTATATATGTACTGCCCAAGTGAAGCCAGAGTCCTTGCGATATT
The DNA here is from genome assembly GCA_024691465.1 of Pseudobutyrivibrio sp. The sequence goes on from JAILNO010000243.1 coordinate 11,981, forward strand.
AGGAGGACAGCATGCCACTCCGAACCACTTTTGACGCTGACTCTTAACATGGAGTTTAGATGTGTGGTCCTTGCAGGAATCAGGCCACATTTCTAGGGGATTTACATAGAAGAATCCCTTACCATCCATAGCAATCCCTGATAAGACCGTATTATATAGAGCTCTTTCCACCTCATCGAAATACCTTGCATCTCCTGTAATCTCTCCCATCCTCTTGCCGAACATGGCAAGTGCAATAGATGCACAGCTTTCTGAATAGTTGCAATCATTCGGAAGATCATAATCAGTAGTGAATCTCTCTAGCCATCCTGAAGAACCTATGCTTCCTGTAATATACATACGACGATGAACCATATCATCCCATAGAGCCTTACAAGCCTCTAATAATTCCTTGTCATCATACTCAGCTGCCACATCAGCCATGGCACTGTATAGATAAGCTGCTCTAACGGCATGCCCCTCAGCTGTGGTCTGCTCTCTAACAGGCATATGAGACTGTGAATAGGAAGGATCATAATCTATGAACTCAGGAAAGATACGCTTGAAATCCTCCTGCTTCTCTTCCTGTAAGAAATAATTATCTCCTACGCCTCTTATATCTATGAAATGCTTGGCTAAGTCTAGATATTTCTTCTCACCTGTCACTCTATAGAGCTTAACTAATCCTACTTCCACCTCAGGATGACCTGGGTAACCATGACATTTACCCTCCTCCGGTCCGAACACTTCACATAATAAATCAGCGAGTTTACTAACCACCCTAATAATTTTATCCTTACCTGTGGCTTCATAATAGGCTACGGCAGCTTCCATGAAATGGCCTGCCGTATATAATTCATGACCCTCGCACAGATTCTTCCACTTCTTATCAGGTGCATTAATTATGAAGTAGGTGTCCAAATATCCATCAGGCTGCTGTGCCTTTGCAATCAAGTCTATAGTCTCATCAGCTATCTGCTCCAGCTTGTCATTACGACCATAAGAGGATAAGTAGAATCCTACTGCCTCTAACCATTTGGCCAGATCTGTATCCTGAAATACTGCCCCCTGAAATTGCCCCTTTGATAGACCTGCTGCAATCCTGAAATTCTCGATGCAATGGCTGGTCTCTACATCCTCTAACCTGTCGTTAAGAACGTCCCATTGATAAGGGATTATTACATCCCCTACTAAATCTCGATATTTATTAAAAAAATCATCTGTTATCTTAATGTCACTAATTGGAATTGATGAATTTGCTTTATACTTCATTACTCCTCCTAAGCCTTGACAGCTCCGTTAGTCAATCCACTTACAATATACTTCTGCATAAATATGAAAATTAGAACTATTGGGAATATAGCTACCAAACCAAAGGCCATAGTTGCATTCCACAAGGTCTGATACTGCTGTACATAATTGTAAATATTAGATGTAATAGGTCTCATATTAGGATCTGTCATGAATGTAATTCCATAGATCAGATCGCCCCATGCATATACGAATGAGAACACTGCCGCAACTACTACACCTGGCTTTGCAATTGGTAACATTATTTTGAAAAATGATGTTACCGGATTGCAGCCATCTATTGCTGCTGCTTCGTCTAATTCCTTAGGAATTGAAAGGAAATAAGTTCTAAGAATGATAATGGAGAAAGGTATTCCTAAGGTAGCATCCGCAAGGATTGGTGCCAAATAATTGTTGAGTAAGCCCATCTTTGAAAACATGATATACAAAGGAGTAAGAATCAAAGTAGATGGCAACATCTGCATCATTAAAAAGAATAAGATGAGCAATTTCTTAGAGCCAAATCTAAATCTAGCCAATCCATAGGCAGCTGGAATTGATAAAATTGTTGAGATTGCCATTGCACAAAAGGCAATCAAAAAACTATTCTTAAAGCCCTGCATTGTTGCAGATGACTCTGCAAATTGACTTTTAAAAGCCTCAAGAGTCAAATCTCTAGGCCACAGTGGTGTAGGAACCTGGAAGATTTCCACCTGAGTCTTAAGTGCTGTAACTATCATCCAGTAGAGAGGGAACATCAAAATGATAAAAATAAGAAAACCTACAATAAAGCTTATAGTATTTTCTTTTCTTTCTCGCTTCATCTTACATTACCTCCTCTTCTGCATTAATTAATTTGATATAGAACATTCC
>JAILNO010000024.1 GCA_024691465.1 Pseudobutyrivibrio sp.
TCATCAAGGATTGTATTAGCAACTGCCTCAAGATCAAGCTCATCAGTTTCCTCTTCATCCATTGCTTCGCTTAAGTCGATAAGTGGACCATCACCGTCATCACCGTCGCTATCAGCATCAGCGTTAGACTCATCAGCTGTAAAGCCGCCCTCAGCAAAATCTTCCTCTTCTGAGAAATCAAGCTGCTCAGGTACCTCATTATCTGTTGAGAGACTAAGGTCGCGGTAAACCTTCATACCAGTACCAGCTGGGATAAGCTTACCAAGGATAACATTTTCCTTAAGACCCATAAGGTGGTCAACCTTACCCTTAATAGCAGCATCTGTAAGAACTCTTGTTGTCTCCTGGAAAGAAGCTGCTGAAAGGAATGAACTTGTTGCAAGAGCTGCCTTTGTGATACCAAGGATGATCTGCTCGCACTGTGGAGGAGTCTTACCTTCTTTAGTAAGTCTCTTAACCTCGTCGTCAAACTCAAGGTAATCATGCTGCTCACCAGGAAGCCAATCTGAATCTCCGCTTTCTGTAATGTGAACGTTCTTGAGCATCTGATGCACGATAATCTCGATATGCTTATCACAAATATCAACACCCTGTGTTCTATAAACACGCTGTACTTCGTTAAGGATATAATCCTGAACTGCATTAACGCCATTAATTCTCATGATATCATGAGGATCAATTGAACCCTCAGTAATAGGCTCACCAGCCTTGATGTAATAATCACTGCTTTCAGCAATAGCTGGAATAACCTTTGAATCTACTGGGATAATATAAGGCTTCTGGATTCCATCATCACCTACAACAGTAACGATGTACTGAACCTTCTCATTAGCCTTTCTATTCTTGTTCTTCTCCTGAACGTCACATCTACCTGAAATTTCAGAAACGATAGCAACACCCTTTGGCTTACGAGCTTCGAAAAGTTCTTCTACTCTAGGAAGACCCTGTGTAATGTTAGCACCGGCACCACCACCAGTATGGAAGGTTCTCATTGTAAGCTGAGTACCTGGCTCACCGATTGACTGAGCTGCGATAATACCAATTGCTTCACCAACCTGAACAGCACGTCCTGATGCCATGTTAGCACCGTAGCACTTAGCACAAACGCCAACGTGTGAACGGCAGTTAAGAACGTTTCTGATCTTAACCTTCTTAATTGGCTGACCCTTATCATCAACACCGCGCTCAATAATAGCTGCTGCACGCTTTGGTGTAATCATATGGTTAGCCTTAACAATCATCTCGCCATTTGCATCATAGATTGAATAGCAAGAGAATCTACCTGTAATACGGTCCTTAAGAGACTCAATCTCCTCACGACCATCCATGAATGCGTATACCCACATACCTGGAATCTCACGATCTGTACCAGCTACACAGTCTGACTCACGGATAATAAGCTCCTGAGCAACGTCAACCATTCGACGTGTCAAGTAACCTGAATCGGCTGTACGAAGAGCTGTATCAGAAAGACCCTTACGAGCACCATGAGCTGACATGAAGTACTCAAGTACATCAAGACCCTCACGGAAGTTTGACTTGATAGGAAGCTCGATTGTACGACCTGTTGTATCAGCCATCAAACCACGCATACCTGCAAGCTGTTTAATCTGCTTATCAGAACCACGGGCACCTGAATCAGCCATCATGAAGATGTTGTTGTATTTATCAAGACCAGAAAGAAGTGCGCTTGTAAGCTCATCATCAGTCTTCTTCCATGTCTCAACAACTTCACGGTAACGCTCTTCTTCTGTAGTAATACCACGCTTATACTTACGTGTGATTAAATCTACAGTCTCTTCTGCCTTTGCAATAAGCTCTGGCTTCTGAGGTGGAACAGTCATATCTGAAATTGAAACTGTCATAGCTGCTATTGTTGAGTAGTGGTAACCCATTGCCTTGATATCATCAAGAACTTCAGCAGTTTTTGTAGCTCCATGTGTGTTAATTACTTTTTCAAGAATCTGCTTTAACTGCTTCTTACCTACATGGAAGTCAATTTCTGGAACAAGCTCATTCTCTGGATTTGTACGATCTACGTAACCAAGATCCTGAGGAATGATTTCGTTGAAAATAAGTCTACCAAGTGTAGATGAAACAATACCCGTCTTAACAGTGCCATCTGCCATCTTCTTTGACACACGAACTTTAATTCTAGCATGCATTGTAAGAGCTTTATTCTCATATGCAAGAATTGCTTCGTTAAGGTTCTTGAATGCCTTACCTTCGCCAAGCTCTTCTCTGCTGTCGCCTACTGTAGTACCACGCTCCTGTGTGAGGTAGTAAATACCAAGTACCATATCCTGTGAAGGAACGGCAACAGGACCACCATCAGAAGGCTTTAAGAGGTTGTTAGGAGAGAGAAGCATGAATCTACACTCTGCCTGTGCCTCTTGTGTAAGTGGAAGGTGAACAGCCATCTGATCACCATCGAAATCGGCGTTGAACGCTGTACATACAAGTGGATGAAGCTTAATAGCTCTACCCTCTACAAGAATTGGCTCGAAAGCCTGAATTCCAAGTCTATGAAGTGTAGGAGCACGGTTAAGCATAACTGGATGCTCTTTAATGACATCTTCAAGGATGTCC
>JAILNO010000033.1 GCA_024691465.1 Pseudobutyrivibrio sp.
TAGAGCTGCATACCTGGTAAATCTGTGTATACTTCCATCTTTCTGCCGCTTGCAGGATCTTCAAGTGTACAACATGGCTTGGTAAGAGATGGATTGTTGAGGCAGTAGTTGTGGTCGAAACCGCCAGCCCAGTTGAGCTGATCGTAGTCTACCTCAGTGTCCTTCTTGAGTGCCTTAGGTGTAGTGAAGTCCATAGGTGTGCCCTTAACATCGCGGCACTCGCCGTGTGGAATAGACTCAGAATCTGTGTGAGTATACTTGTCAGCATCGATCCATACGATGTGGTCCATAACTGAGCCAGTATCGTGTCCGTTAAGGTTGAAGTATGTATGGTTAGTTGGGTTGAAGATTGTATCAACATCAGATACTCCTGAATACTCAAGCTTGATTGAGTTGTCATCAGAGAGTGTGTATGTGATTTCGATATCCATCTCGCCTGGGAAACCGCACTCCATATTAGCCTTGTGGCATGTAAATGTGATGTGGCTGTCATCTACGGATTTAACATCCCAGATGCGCTTGTGCATAGGATGGAAACCTGAGTGTAGATTGTTCTTGCCATCGTTGGCATCGAGCTGATACTCAACTCCGTTTAATGTAAATTTAGAATCTCCGATACGGTTGCCGTTAGGGCAGATGCAACATCCGAAGCCAGGTCCGTTTACGAAGTAGTCTTCAATCTTGTCGTAGCCAAGTACTACATCAGAAAGGATGCCCTCTGAATCTGGAACCCAGAGTTCAAGTAAGTTGCATCCAAAGTTCATAATCTTTGCCTGCATACCATTCTTGTTGACGAGTGTGTATGCAATAATGTCTTCACCATTTTTTGTAACGCCAAGTTTTTCCTTTTCCACGTTAAAACCTCCCTTAAATTTAAACTTTAAGCCCATGTAGGAAATTATATTGTTTCTCCTCCATGAAGTCATTATTATCATAAATGTAAGTGGTTTCTAATACAAGAGATGAAAAATAATAACACAAAATTATAAGCTTAAAATGTCAAAGAAATGACATTATGGTACTATATATATAATTATAAAAATTAAGGTGGGTATTTATGAGGAGCAGAGACAAGAAGATCTTGCGCTTAATTAAATTCCAAATCGTACTTTTGCTCCTGTTGGTTGGAGCGGTCACTTATTATTATGTCAGTGGTTATGCAGCTCAGGTGGCTGCCCTTAAGTCAGAGGCTACTTCTCTTGTGAAGGCTTCTACTAGAGATACCTTTAGACAGATAGAGACCAGTGAGGTATATGATATCAACGGTAATACTATATCCGTTCTCAAGGGGGAGAAGGATGTGTATTACCTTACTTATGATGAGATTCCACAGGATGCGGTCAATGCAATCGTTTCCGTGGAGGATAAGAAGTTCTTCAAGCATAATGGCGTAGATTATAAGGCTATTGCAAGAGCCGGTATCGCCATGATTAGAGACAAGGAAATCACTCAGGGTGGTAGTACTATCACGCAGCAGTTGGCTAGAACTATCTTCCTCAGCAATGAGAAGACCTGGGAGCGTAAGATAGAGGAGATATATATTGCTTCTGCCCTGGAGCAGAAGTATACCAAGGAGGATATCCTAGAGTTCTACCTTAATAACGTATATTTTGCCAACGGATATTATGGAATTCAGGCGGCAGCTAAGGGCTATTTCAGCAAGGATGCATCTGAGCTGGATTTGTCACAGATATGTTATCTCCTGGCTATACCTAACAGCCCTACTTACTACGATCCAGTGGTGAACCCACAGAATACCTTAGCCAGAAGGGATCGTATTCTTTCTTCCATGCTAGATGATAAGGTCATTACTAAGGCTCAGTACGATGCAGCTGTGGAGGAGAGCATGGTGCTTAGCAGGCCTGATAGTGTTAAGAACAATTATGTAGAAACTTATGTATACTTTTGCGCTACTGAAGCCCTTATGAAGGTGGATGGTTTCCAGTTCAAGACCAGCTTCGCCACAGAGGAGGAGCGGGCAGAGTATGAGGCAGCCTACGAGGAGTCATATAATGAATGGAACAAGACCCTATTCACCTCGGGTTACCGCATATATACTTCCATTGATTTGAATCTGCAGAATCAGCTGCAGAGTGCCATAGATAACAAGCTTGGGGAGTTCACCGATGTATCAGAGGAGGGCATATATACCCTCCAGTCTGCAGGTGTGTGCATTAATAATGAGACAGGCATGACCTCAGCAATAGTGGGCGGCAGGAGCCAGGATGTGACGGGCTACACTCTTAACAGGGCATTCCAGAGCTTCCGACAGCCTGGCAGTTCCATCAAGCCGCTGATTGTGTACACTCCAGCTATCGAGATGGGTTATACACCTGATACCATAGTCCATGATGTGAAGACTGAGGACGGCCCATCTAATGCCAGCGGTAACTACTCTGGCGACATCACTTTGCGCAGCGCCGTGGCAGCTTCCAAGAATACCGTGGCTTGGCAGCTCTATTCCGAGGTCACCCCACAGAGGGGTATTCAGTACCTGAAGGACATGGGATTCTCGCAGATAGTTGATGACGATTACGGCATGGCGGCTAGCCTGGGCGGACTCACCATAGGCGTCAGTCCCCTTGAGATGGCAAAAGGGTACGCAACCCTCTACAACGATGGCAAGATGCGCGATTCTAGTTGCATTCTTCAGATAACAGATTCCGAGGACAACATCATATATGAGGCTGCCCAAGAAGAAACAGAAATTTATAGCGAAAATGCTGCCAGAACCATGACAGATATGCTACAATCGGTATTGACTGACGGCACAGCCAGGGGTATATCCCTAGGTGACATGCCTGCAGCAGGCAAGACTGGTACCACTAATAAGAACCATGATGGATGGTTCGTGGGTTACACTAATTATTACACTACCAGCATCTGGGTAGGTTACGACCAGCCACAGAAGCTTACTGGCCTCACTGGTTCATCATACCCTGCTAAGATATGGGAAGACTATATGCTAGCCATTCATGAGGGCCTCACTCCAGCTGAGTTTAAGAAGCCAGTGGAGTACATAGGCACTGAGGAGCAGCAGGAGGAGCCTGAAGCAGAGGAGGTAGTTCCTGAGGAGGAAGTTGAGTCCGACGAGGAGCCATACGGCACCTTCGATGAGGAGAATCCTGGAGAGGAGACTGAGGATCCAGGTTATAAGGTAATTACACAGACTTTTGACGGTACACAGATTCCAGAGGGAACCATCCCTCAGAATGCTACAGATATACAGATAACTACCACTACTGAAACAGTGGAATAGTATAGTTTTATGGAGGATTTTAGAAAGATGGCAAAGTATGGATTTGGATTGGACTTGGGAGGAACTACTTGTAAGTGCGGCCTTTTCACAACTGATGGCGAGCTTGTTGAGAAGTGGGAAGTTCCTACAGACACATCTAATGGTGGAGTGAACATCCTTAAGGATCTAGCTCAGACAGTTGTTAAGAAGATGGATGAGAAACAGCTCACATCCGACGATATCTGGGGTGTAGGTATCGGTATCCCTGGTCCTGTATCAGGAGATGGCGTGGTTAACCGCTGTGTTAACTTAGGCTGGGGCGTGTTCAACGTTGAGAAGGAGTTCTCTGAGTGCCTAGGCGGTATTAAAGTAAAAGCTGGAAACGATGCCAATGTGGCAGCACTAGGCGAGGCTTGGATGGGAGCAGCCAGAGAGTATTCTAGCTCAGTTATGGTTACCCTTGGAACAGGCGTAGGCGGCGGAGTTATTATCAATGACGATATCATCAGCGGTGCAGCAGGTGCAGCAGGTGAGATAGGTCATATCAGAGTCAATTATACAGAGGAGAATACTTGCGGATGCGGCAATCATGGTTGCTTGGAGCAGTATTGCTCAGCTACAGGAATTGCACGACTTGCTAAGATTCGTCTGGCACAGAATGACGATGAGAGCACACTTAGAGCAGTTGATACATTAGATGCCAAGGCAGTGTTTGACGAGGCTAAGAAGGGCGACACAGTTGCTAAGGAGATTGCCAAGAGAGCATGCGAGTACTTAGCACAGGGCCTTCAGGTAATTGCTTGTGTAGTTAATCCTGAGGCATTCGTTATCGGCGGCGGTGTATCTAAGGCCGGCCAGTATCTGGTAGACGAGGTAGAGTACAGATTCAATCAGATCGCTTTCCACGGCTGCAAGAATACTAAGATTATCCTTGCTTCACTTGGAAACGATGCAGGTATCTACGGAGCCATGAAGCTCATTCTTTAATTTTAGGCAAAAAGAGACGCAACCCCTTATGTAGAGGCTGCGTCTTATTTTTATTAATTATTTAGTAAGTCCTGAATATCCTGTCTCCATCAACTGGCTAGCTAAATCAGCAAGTACATTGAAATCTACCTGCTTACCACCATCAAGCCAATCCTTGTAGATGGATGTGATAGACTTAGTATAAGACCTAACTACTGATGGGTACTTAGTCTGTGAGAAGAACTTAGAGAATTCCTCACTGTTAAGCACTCTGTCAGTAACAGAATCATAGAAGAAAGAGTACGAATCATCGCATAATAATTTCTTCTGAACCTTATCACATGTCTCCATATATTTATAGAAATTAGTGATACAGCCATTCAAATCTAAATTGCTAGCGTACTCACCTATGCTCTTGAGGATCTCGATAGAAACTTCTTCTTCAATTTCATCGACCAAATCTTCTAACGATGTGTAATGCAAATAAAATGTTTTTCTATTTATGCCGGCTCTTTGAGTTAAATCTGTAATTGAAATTTCACGATAATCATTTGCTAGAACTAATTCGTCAAAAGCTTTTCTAACTGCAGTAAGAGTTCTTCTTACTCGTAAGTCTTTGCTTCTTTCTCTCATTCGAACACTCCTTTATCCTAATTCTATTTTCGAAAAAATGAAATATTTTGTTCTTTGTCTACTATACCACGAAAGAACAACCGGCGGTAATTTTTAATACTTTTTTAATAGTTTTTTTGTTGCTTGGACACAATTTCGGGATTATAATCATAACTATTCCGAAACCGGACAATACGGATTCGGAATATCCGAAAGCGGACTATCAAGTATATATATTAGGGTTAGAAGGGAATATTAGCAGGAAGGAGAGACATGATTACAGAAGAATTTGATAGTAGAACACACGTAGGATTCCTATGTGGATGCATAGATCGCGAAGTTAAGCAGGCCATTAACCGTGGTGTCAATGAGCTTGATGTAGACTATTGCTCTATGAAACATGGCTGGCTGATTGGATACTTCGTTCGTCAGAAGGATCCTATTTTTCAAAAGGATTTGGAAAAAGTATTCCATTTCCCTAAATCTACACTGGCAGATATGATTCAGATGTTAGAGAAGGATGGCTTGATTGCCAAAGTACCGGTTGATGGCGACGGCAGGAAGAAGCAGATAGTTGTCACAGAAAAGGGGAAGAAATTCAACGAAATTACTGAGACCCAAATTATGGAAGTAGAGGACTATATTACAAAGGATATTTCTATAGAAGAGATAGAATCTGTAATTAAGGTCCTTGAGAAGATGCGTGACAATGCTAAGGATTATAAGTCATATATTAAGTTAAAGAAGGAGGACATGAATTGATAAAGAGAATTTTACAGGAAACTAAAGAATACAAGCGCGCAGCGATTCTGACTCCTGTATTTATGATTCTCGAGGTTGCAATGGAGATGATTATTCC
>JAILNO010000090.1 GCA_024691465.1 Pseudobutyrivibrio sp.
GCTTGGATGGAACTGGCATCTAGAGAATCGATGCCGTAGTAGTGGTCGTATAGACCCATTGACTTGAGCTTGTCCTCAATAGGACCGTGAGGAGCCATATAGATGAACTCCTCACGCTCTGAAAGACCTGTAATAATCTGGCAGACTACATTCTCTGCCCCTGAATATATATTGGATTTAACCACATGTAATATCATGAATTAATCTCCCATAAATGAGTAGCGGACGGTGTTGCTGCCGTATTCGTATGTATCTAAGAATTCATTAATCTCGCTGAAGGACTTAGGGAATTCCTTGCCGAACTCCTCAGCGATGGTGCCATTGTATAGCTTAACAGAATCATCTGAGCTACCATAGCCTATCTTAACTGTTGAAATATCCTCGCCATTGAAGACTCTTACGGCTTTTTTGCCAGCGTAGTAACCTAGTGCATAAGGATCAGAGAAAAGTGTTACGAGAGCATCCTGACCGATCTCAGTATCACCAGCTACCACTGTAACCTTAGAAGCTGTGGCCATATCTCCAATCACATCCATCTGATCTGTGAGCATGCTGCCGAATGGAATGTAGATAGCTGAACACTCCTGACAAGCTAGCCCAACCTGAGACTCAAGTGAAATCTCCTGATCGCCAACAGACAGTGTAGTGTCTTCCTCATCCTCCTGCTTGTTAGAATCAGATGAATCCTCATCGCTTACCTCAGGCTCAGGGAGTGTCTTGCCCTCAGTCCAGTACTCTGACACGAGAGCTGTCCTGGTGGATGACTGTGAATTGAGTCCTAACAGCACCTTATCATTGATAGGTGTCACATCATTATCCATACCTTCCTTAGCGGAAAAGGCGACGAACTTACTAGGGGTAAGTGCGGTGGAATTCTGATGCTCTGAAGTATCTATAGTAGTGTTAGAAACAGGAATCAGGTACTCCTTCCAAGGGATACCTGCCTGATCCAAGTATGCTTCGAATATCTCATTCTGGTAGATGGCATCAGTGTCCTCAGGTGAGAAAAAGATACCAACAGTCTGAAGGTCATCAGTGGCCTCAATCATGAGTGACACCTGATCTACGATGCTAGGCTTGCTGCTGATACCAGTAACATTGATACCAGTGGTCTTGTCCCATGAGGCACCGTTTAGACTAGGGATGTGAAGTGTGCCCTTGAAGTCGATTATATCGGTGGCCACGATAGGAATGGTATCGGTAGCCTCACTGGCTGATACTAGTGTGGACTTGCCAGCGGTGAAGATCATATCAGGTGCAGAACCAAGTGCCTTGGAAGTGATAAGATCTGCTGGTGTCTCCTCAGTGACTGCGGAAGTGGTGATGGTGAAGTGCTCCTCACCGATGTAGTCCGAAAGGCAATCTGAGAATCCCTGTAGTAACACCTGATTATATGTATTGTCTTCTGTAAGTAATGCTGTTATATTATATTGATATGAATCCGATACGGATTCCTCACTCGCGTCATTAACAGGCTCATTCTTAGAGCCATCCTTGCAAGCTACTAAGCTTGTTGTTAGAGCCATAGCTAGAGCTATGCTTAATAGTCTTTTCTTCATATCGTTCCTTTCAAGATTCAATTACTAAATAATAATTACAAATCCCAATTTAGTCAAATAGGAGTAGCAATGAATCAATTCAATAAACGTATTATAGACTTTTGCCTAGGAATATTATATCCAAAACGATGCGTAGCTTGCGAAAAAGTTTTATTAAAAATGGAAAAAGAACGAGGCTTCTGCAGCAATTGTGCTAAGGAGTTGCGATATGTAGGCAATAATTACTGCATGAAGTGCGGCGCTCCACTTAAGGTGAAGGGGGCAGAGTACTGCAGGGACTGTCAGGAGAATCTTCATATATATAATCAATGCAAGGCTGTATTCAGATACGAGGGCCAGATGAAAAAGGCACTCTACCGCTTCAAGTATTCAAATAGGCGAAGCTACGGCGTAACTTTTGCCTGGCATGCCCATCATAGATATGGCCAGTGGATTAAGGACATGGGAATAGAGTGTATTGTGCCAGTTCCCATGTACAAGCCTAAGGAAAAGAGACGCGGTTACAACCAGGCTGAGGTGTTTGCTAAAGCGCTGGGTGATATGGCGAATATCCCCGTGGAAAGCCGAATTGTTAAGAGAGAAAATGAAACCGTGGCCATGAAGGAATTGAACGGCCTAAAAAGAAAGAAAAATTTGTTAAATGCTTTTATAACATCTGAAAATGATGTACAATTTAGAAAAGTACTTATAGTTGATGATATATATACAACAGGTACAACCATGGACGAGGTTGCCAGAGCACTTAAGGCGGCTGGAGTGGCCGAAGTATATGGCATGTGCATTTGTATTGGCGAGATTTAGCAAACAGACAGGAGGTGTGACCTATGGATGTGCGCAATTGTAGATCGTGCGGTAGATTATTCAATTATATAGGCGGCAATCCTAACATGTGTCCAGCATGTAGAGATGAGGTGGAGAAGAAGTTCCAGGTAGTTAAGGAATATATCCGTGAGAACCCTCGTGCTTCTATTCAAGAGATTTCCGAGGAAAATGAAGTCAGCACTAATCAGATTCGTCAGTGGATCCGTGAGGAGAGATTACAGTTCACAGAGGATTCTACTATTGGTATAGAGTGTGAGAATTGTGGTGCCACAATCAAGACGGGCCGTTTCTGTGAGAACTGCAAGAATACCATGGCTAATGCCCTTTCTCAGTCCATTGAGAAGCCTAAGGCTCCAGAGCCACCTAAGGCTAAGCCAGATAATAAGAACAAGATGCGTTTCTTGGAGAAATAATGTATAAATCCCAATACCTGCTAGCATTAGCTAGTAGGTATTTCTTTTTGATGCGATTTTATGATATACTCAATCTGTATGACTAGGTAAATAGACGAGAGGATTGTTATGATAAATGAAGAGCGCGTTAAGCATATGACGGCTATGGCCATATTTGAGAAAGAACTCGGCCCTGAGTATCAGCCTATGCTTCGTTACTCCAAAAAAGAATACATCGCTTTACATGGATGGGGTGGCTTTCTAGCAGGCACCATATTCTTTGCGGTCATTTATGTGGCTATTGCTCTATACATTGCCAGCAATGTTCTAGAGAATCTCAATACCATGTATATCTTACTTTTTATCTTAATAGGTCTTCTTATTTATGCCCTCTATATCATTGTGCACGTGCACAATACCAGACGCAGGGCAGCTAGGCAGTACAAGATAGGCAAGAGACTTATCAAGGAACTTGCCTCTAAATATTCCAAGCTTAACATGATGTATGAAGACGAGGCGCAGCAGACGAGACCACTTCTCGCCAGGGACCGCGACGAATTATACTAGAGGATTATTTCATGAATGCATTTATTAGATTAAGAGACGACATACGTAGATTCATTCTCGCCAGAGAGATGATTTTTCTTAAAATATGGAGCGCACTTGTGGCTTTCGTAGGCCTTATGTGTATCAGGACTAATTTCGGATATCATAAGACCATCAGTCAGTTGTGGGTTACCTTTATCATTGCAATACTTTGCGCATTTCTCCCAATCCAGGGTGTAGCCATCGTACTTATGGTGGTGCTGCTGGTTGACTTGATGGCACTCAGTGCCCAGGTTGCTCTTGTTGCACTAGGTTTGGTGGTTATTGGTTATCTCGTTTGTGCATATTTTAGAAGCAAGAATACTTACAATATGGTAATGGTTCCTGTATGTTACGCATTCAATGCACCATATGTTATGAGTCTTGGCTCAGGACTTATGTCCAATATCAACGAGCTGTGCTCTATCATATGCGGAACTGTTACAGCTTATTATTTACATATTATTAAGAACAATGCAGCAGCTATATTAGATGAGACTTCTGAGGTCTCAGTATTCGGACTTCTTAATGAGCAGATGCTTGCTAATAAGATGTTCTACTTCTTCCTGGTTGCTATGGTGGCTATGTTTTTGGTGGTATATATGCTCCGTCAGGCCAGCATCAATATGTCATGGATAGTAGCTAATCTGGTAGGTGTTGCTGTGGAGTTCATTATCATGCTTGCTGGATACTTACTTACCAGCCAGCGCACTGAGATTCCTAGTCTCATCATCGGTAATGTACTAGTGGTCTTAGTAGGTTTCATCCTTAATTACTTTATCTTAGATCTAGACTACTCTCGCATCGAGAAGGTCCAGTTCGAGGATGACGATTATTACTACTATGTCACTGCAGTACCTAAGATTAGAATCATAGAAGAAGAAAAAGAAATCAAAAAAATATAGAGCCCCAGCGGGTAGTTAGGAAGTGGATTCTTGGTTGACTTTGTAAATGCTGTAGATGCCTTCATTGATGATTACTTTAATGTAAACATTCCAGATGTTTCCATCACAGATATTATCGAGATTGTCATAATTGCATATTTCATGTATCACCTTCTTGTGTGGGTGAAGAACAGCAGAGTATGGATGCTAATTCGAGGCGTCCTTATCATCATGCTGTTTTTCTTAATTGCGGCCATATTCCAGATGAACACTATCCTGTGGCTAGGTGAGAAGCTGGTGTCTGTAGCAGTCACAGTTCTCATCGTGGTGTTCCAGCCAGAGCTGAGGAGAGCTCTTGAGCAGATAGGACGCCGTAAGATCACGTCACTTTTCTCTTGGAACCTGCTTAAGACAGGTGCTAAGAAGTTCGATGATTCCACCATCACTGGCATGGTATCAGCCTGCTATGAGATGGGAGCGGTCAAGACAGGCGCTCTTATCGTAGTTGAGAACGACATGCAGCTGACTGAGTTCGAGCGTACAGGTATCAGCTTAGATGCGCTAGTTACCAGACAGCTACTTATCAATATATTCGAGAAGAACACACCACTCCATGATGGAGCGGTTATAGTGCGAGGGGACAGAGTGGTTTCGGCTACCTGCTACCTGCCACTTTCAGACAATATGGCTCTGTCTAAGGACCTAGGCACCAGACACAGGGCCGCCGTGGGTATCAGTGAGGTATCTGATTCCCTCACCATCGTAGTTTCCGAGGAGACAGGTACTGTTTCCTTTGCTAGAGAGGGACGCATCGTACGCGATGTCAAGGAGGATGAGCTCATCGCAGAGCTTAAGCGCATCCAGAACCCTGAGCCAGAGACTGATGGTAACACTTCGGAAGGAGGGATAGCATGAAGCAGAAGATTTACAATGCCCTCACGAAGGATATAGGACTTAAGATACTTGCCTTTGTATTTGCCTTTATGCTCTGGCTCGTGGTGGTCAATATAGATGACCCTACCCAGACTAGGACATTCACATCAGTAGTTACTGTTACTAATGATGATGTGCTCAAGTCAGCAGGCAAGCTATACGAGATCAAGGACGGAGTTAATACAGTCAGCTTTAGAGTTACAGCTAAGCGTTCTATTATAGAGAAGCTTTCTCCTTCAGATTTCTCTGCAGTGGCAGATATGAACAATCTGGAGAACGGAGAGAGGATTCCAGTTACTATCGCTGCCAAGTCTTACGCTAATTACATCACTATCTCCAGCAAGCAGAATTATCTATATGTAGTTCTGGAGGACGAGGAGACAGAGCGATTCGTAATCAGCGCCCAGACCACGGGTACACTCAGCAGCGGTCTGGCTGTTGAGTCAGTTACCAGCAGCCCTACAGTTATTACAGTTACTGGTCCAGAGGAGGTAGTTTCCACCATCGATACGGTAGTGGCAGCTGCTAATATCACTGGAGTGGAGAGCAACTTCACCGAGAGCGTCATCCCTAAGTTCTATGACGCCGATGGCAATGAGGTAGATTCCAGCGAGCTTACCCTGTCAGTATCCACTGTTAGCGTCAGCGTAGTTTTCTCTAATGTTAAGACAGTTGATGTGGTGGTTAAGACCAGTGGCACACTAGGTGCTCATCTGACTCTTGATTCCATCACCACAGACCCATCGTCAGTAATGATTATTGGTGAGGCCAGCGCCCTCAACAATGTTACATCAATTACTATACCTGAGACGGTTATCAACCTCTCAGAGCTCAGTGGTTCATTTACCACTACTGTTGATATCACATCATACCTGCCAGAGGGCATCGAGCTGGTGGACAGCGCTTCCGCCAAAGTTACGATATACGTACTTATGGCTGGGGAGACCGCATCTACGGCGGAGGTATCGACAGGCAATATTACGCTTACAAACGTTCCTGAGGGATTGGCAGTTGCTATTGATTCTGCCACCGTGAAGGTCAATGTTTTCGGAACTGCAGAGGCACTGGCTGCCCTGGATGTTAATAGCATCACAGGTAGCATAGATTGCTCTAACCTGACAGCAGGTCAGGGACAGAATGCTGTAGTTCAGTTCAGTACTATTGAAGGAGTCACCATTCAAAACACATCGGTGGCAGTTACGGTAATCGAAGATACATCGGCCGAGTCATCTACATCTAAGACTACTGATGACACAGCTGATACAGATTCAGATAGCGCAACTAGTAAGACAGAGGAGTAATATGGGAAGATTATTTGGAACAGACGGAGTCAGAGGAGTTGCTGGCTCAGAACTTACAATTGAGCTTGCTAAGTCACTTGGACAGGCAGGCGCTTATGTACTTACAAAGGAGGCATCTCATCAGCCTACTATCATCGTAGGTTGTGATACACGTATATCAGGCACTATGCTTGCATCGGCACTTATGAGTGGTATCTGCTCAGTGGGAGCCAATGCAGTATATGTAGGAGTTCTTCCTACACCAGCCATCGCTTACCTTACACGTAAGCACAAGGTTGACGCTGGAGTAGTTATCTCAGCCAGCCACAACCCTATGGAATTCAACGGAATCAAGTTCTTCAATGGAGACGGCTTCAAGCTGTCTGATTCACTTGAGGATGAGATTCAGGAGCTCATCGAGAGCGATATGAAGGGAGTTAATCTTCCTACAGGAGCTGAGATCGGCAAGGTAGATTACAGATTCGATCTAGGCAGAGAGTATGTTGATTTCCTTAAGCAGACAGTACCTATGGATTTATCTGGACTTAAGATTGTCATCGATTGTGCAGAGGGCGCTTCATATAGAACTAGCGTAGCTTGCCTCTCTGAGATGGGTGCCGAGCTCATCACTATCCACAATAATCCAGACGGAACTAATATCAATAGCAACTGCGGTAGTACTCATATGGATGAGCTCAAGGCTAGAGTAGTAGCTGAGAATGCTCAGGTGGGACTTGCATTTGACGGCGATGCTGATAGAATGCTAGCAGTAGATGAAAAGGGACACCTAGTTGATGGCGACCAGGTTATGGCTGTATGTGCTAAGCACATGAAGGAGCAGGGTACCCTTAAAAAGGATACATGCGTAGTTACAGTTATGACCAACTTAGGCTTCACACTTATGGCTAAGGAGCAGGGTATTCACGTAGAGTCTACTAAGGTAGGCGATAGATACGTATTAGAGAATATGCTTGCTAACGGTTACAATATCGGCGGTGAGCAGAGTGGTCACGTCATCTTCCTCGATGACAACACCACAGGAGACGGCCTATTATCTGCACTCCATCTACTTAAGGTAATGGTTGATACAGGCAAGTCACTATCAGAGCTCGCTTCTATTATGGAGGTGTTACCACAGGCACTTGTCAATGCTAAGGTACCTAACCACAAGAAGGAGAGCTACATGGAGTATCCTGAGATTGCCAGCGCAATCGAGAAGCTCGAGGCTAAGTTCGCAGGCGAGGGCCGCGTACTTATCCGCCCATCAGGCACAGAGCCACTTGTCCGCGTCATGATCGAGGGCAAGAATCAGGATGAGATTGATGCAGATGCCAAGGCACTTGCAGAGCTCATCACTAATACTATGCTTTAGGACAGAGAGATATATATGGTTTCTAAGAAAGTTAAGATAATTAATCCTACGGGATTGCACCTTAGACCTGCAGGGGTCTTGTGCGAGACCGCGATGAAATATAGTAGCAAGATCACTTTTGCTACAGACGATCATTATGAAGCTAATGCCAAGTCGGTCTTAGGTGTGCTAGGTGCATGTGTTAAGACTGGCGACGAGATTATCATTACCTGCGACGGTGACGATGAAGAGGAGGCTTTAGCTGATATTACAGCTCAGATTGAAGCTGGACTTGGAGAGTAATCCTACACAGGTTTATTCATAGACACAATTAAATTTTTTAGGAGGAAGAGTAATGCTGAACTACAAGAGATACAAAAAGAATCCAGTACTGGATTTCCCTGAACGCACATGGCCAAACAAGCAGATCGAAAAAGCCCCAATTTGGTGCTCAGTAGACCTACGTGACGGCAACCAAGCCCTCGTCGAACCTATGAATGTCGACGAAAAAATGGAACTATTCGACCTCCTACTAAAGCTCGGCTTCAAGGAAATCGAAATCGGCTTCCCTGCAGCCAGCCAGATAGAGTTTGATTTCTTAAGGAAATTAGTCAAGGAGAATAAGATACCTTCCGATGTGAAGGTGCAGGTACTTTCACAGTGCCGTGAGGAATTAATTGATCGTACCTTTGAGGCTATTCAAGGTATTCCTAATGTTATTTTCCATATCTACAATTCTACATCCACCTTACAGCGCGATGTAGTATTCAACGCAGAAAGGGACGAGATCATCGAGATTGCTAAGGCAGGTACACAGATGGTTAAGGACAGACTTGACCGCTACAATGGCAACCTGCAGTTAGAGTACTCACCTGAGTCCTTCACAGGAACTGAGGTAGATTTCGCACTTGATATATGTACAGCTGTACAGGATACATGGGATCACGCTACTGATGCTCCTATTATCTTCAACCTGCCTGCTACAGTTGAGATGAACACACCTAACGTATATGCGGATCAGATTGAGTGGATGAGCACACACTTCAAAGACAGAGACAATATCATCCTGTCTATCCATCCACACAATGATCGTGGTACTGGTGTGGCTATTACAGAGCTTGGATTACTTGCTGGAGCTGACCGTGTAGAGGGTACTCTACTGGGCAATGGCGAGCGTACAGGTAATGTAGATATTCTGACTATCGCTTACAACATGTTCTCACAGGGTGTCAATCCTGAGCTTGAGCTGGATGACATCAAGGAGATAGTTGAGGTATGTGAGCGAGTTACCAAGATGCCTACTGATGCAAGACACCCATATGCTGGTGAGCTTGTATTTACTGCATTCTCTGGTTCACACCAGGATGCTATTAATAAGGGCGTGGCAGCCATGAGGAATCGCCAGAACATGTACTGGGAGGTACCTTATCTTCCAATTGATCCTGCAGATATCGGCCGCAAGTACGAGCCGGTAGTTCGTATCAACAGCCAGTCTGGTAAGGGCGGCGTCGCTTTTGTCATGGACTCAGTATATGGCTACAAGCTTCCTAAGAAGATGCAGCGTGAGTTCGCTGATGTTATCCAGAAGATTTCTGAGAAGCAGGGCGGCGAGGTTACACCTCAGATTATCATGGGCGCCTTCAAGGAGCAGTACCTTGAGAACAAGGAGCCACTTACACTTGAGTACGTGGTTATCCAGGATGATAAGAATACTGACGATACAGTTGCAGTCCTAGACTTCAGCTACAATGGAGAGCATTTCCACTCAGAGGCTGAAGGTAACGGACCTATCGATGCTGTCAAGCTTGCCATCAAGCAGTGCGTGCCTGAGCTGGACTTCACCCTCATCGACTATACCGAGCATACACTTGCTCAGTCACAGGGTTCAGGAGCCAAGGCTGCAGCATACATCGAGATGCGCGACGAGCGCCACGGCAACACAACCTTCGGCGTAGGCGTAAGCTCCAATATCACACGTGCTTCTATTAGAGGTATGTTCAGTGCTTACAATCGCCTCATCAAGAAGGCTCAGGATTATGTGTAAGCCAATATAAATTAAAGGAAGTTATATAATGAGAAAGATTTTAGTTACTGGATGCAACGGCCAGCTAGGCCGTGCGATCCAGAAGGAGTACGGCGACGAAGTAGAGTTTATTTTGACTGACGTCGTTGAAGGCGATAAGATATCACCTTTGAATATTATGGATTTAGACGAGGTTCTCAGCTTCGTGGAAGCTAAGAAGCCTGATGTAATTATTAACTGTGCTGCAGCTACTAATGTAGATGGCTGCGAGAAGGATTGGGACTTTGCTTACAAGCTTAATGCACTGGGCCCACGCAACTTAGCTATCGCTGCTACGAAGGTGGGAGCTAAGCTGGTACATGTCAGCACAGATTATGTATTCCCAGGCAATGCTTCTAAGCCTATTACTGAGTTCGATGAGCCAGCACCTATCAGTGCATACGGCAAGACTAAGTTCGAGGGCGAGAAGTTCGTTAGACAGTTCGCAAGCAAGTGGTTCATCGTACGTACAGCGTGGCTGTATGGTGATGGCAAGAATTTCGTCAAGACTATGCTTTCTCTTGCAGAGACTCA
>JAILNO010000097.1 GCA_024691465.1 Pseudobutyrivibrio sp.
GCAAACAATTCATAGAAATGTGGCAGATGATAAGAAGGATCAGTGAATTCCAATCCTGGGACGAACTTAATCAGTCCCTCATCACTCCACATGTTATGACCTCCATATAACTCTTCATGATGAATGCAATCTCTCAGCAAGTCTTTCGCTAACTTGCTGTACTCATATATGCCCTCACCATCACCCCAACGGTGACTGGCAAAGATGAGAGCCATGGCGAAGAATTCCTCGCCATCAGGAGCTGGTCCATAGGCATTCTTGGAACCGTCTATGGCCACTGACCAGGCGAAGTAACCCTGGTTCTCACCATCTGTCATGTACATATTGGTCATGGCCCAGTTCCACAGCTGGTTGAATTCCTTCTGCCTGTCCATCTGGACGCACATCATCATTCCGTAGGATATTCCTTCAGTTCTAGTGTCATTATTACCTGTGTCCACCAGGTAGCCCATCTGGCCATCCTCGGTGGTGTAGTAGAACTTGTCAGGTCCATAGAAGATACCATTGAAGGTATCTAGTAGACGAGCCTTGATTTCCTCGTCACTTTTTCCTATCTCTAAGAATAGATTCCTCATAAGTCTTCTCCGTGTAGTGTTATTCCTTGACGCCGCCTAATGTAAGTCCTGTTACGAAATACTTCTGCAAGAATGGATAGATGCAGATGATTGGTAACATGGTGACTATAGTTGCAGCGGCTCTTACTGAGGTAGGTGTTACTGAGCCATTGGAGTTCTTCATAGCCTCTACTGAAGAGCTCTGGTTAGTAACGGATGAGAGGAGCTTCATAAGCTCGTACTGCAATGTGGTAAGTCCAGCATTCATTCTGTTGTACAGCATTGCATCGAACCATGAGTTCCACTGTCCTACTGCTACAAATAGTGCCACAGTGGCGTATACAGGCTTACACAGTGGTGAAATAATCTTTAGGAAAATAGTGGTGTAGCCTGCACCGTCAAGCATGGCGGATTCCTCTAAACTGTCAGGAATTCCTTTCATATATGTTCTGATAACAAGCATGTTAAAGGCAGAAATCATTCCAGGAATTACATATACGCCGAAACTGTTAGTAAGCCCTAAGGATTTGTATAGAAGAAAGGTAGGAATCAATCCGCCGTTAACATACATAGTAATAACCCAGAAAAGGGATAGTTGCTTAGAAAAGATGAAATCCTTTCTGCTGACAATAAATGCCAATATTGCATTGGTCACAAGTGCCAGCGCAGTGCCGATAATTGTCCTTGCCACTGTGATAGCTGCACCTGTAATCAGATTGTCCTTCTGAAGTACAGTGGTATAGTTCTGCCAGGTGAACTTCCTAGGCAGTAGATATATACCACCACGAAGGGCATCTGTACCATCATTAAATGAGATAGCCAAAGTGTTTAATACAGGATAGAGTGTGATTATTACAAAGGCCACCATGAAGATAGTGTTGAATATTCTAAAGGCCAAATCACCGCCTGAAATCTTCTTATGTTTCTTAGTATTCATCATTAGGCCCCCTTAGAATAATCTTTCTTCACCATGTCGCTTAGCAATATTATTGCAAATGACAATCAGTGCGATACTAACTACGCTCTTGAAAATACCTGCCGCTGTACCAATGGCATAATCGCCCTGGCTGATACCCCATTTAAGTACGTAGATATCGATGGTCTGAGATACATTAATAACCAAGCCATTACCAAGTAAGTACTGAATCTCAAAACCTGCGTTTAATACATTACCTACATTCATGAGAAGTAGAATCATGATAGTAGGCTTGATACCTGGAAGAGTAACATTCTTAATCTTCTGCCATCTGCCAGCTCCATCGATGGAAGCTGCCTCATACAGTGATGGATCGATGGCAGTAATGGCTGCCAGATAGATAATGGCATTCCATCCTGTCTCCTTCCAGACATTTGCAAAAGCTACGATTGGCCAGAAATATTTCTCATGAGCGAAGAAATTAATAGGCTGATCAATCAAGTTGAAATTAACTAATAACTGGTTAATAATACCTGTTCCTGAAAGAGCATCATGCAAAATACCTGTAACAATAATCCATGAAAGGAAGTGTGGCAGGTAAGAAATGGTCTGCACCACTTTCTTACCGCCCTTAGAAGCCACTTCATTAAGAAGGATTGCAAAAACAATTGCCATAATAAATGTCACAGCCAGATTAATGATACCCATTGCAAGAGTATTTCTAATAACCCTTAGGAAGGTAACATCGGAAAAAAGTCTTACAAACTTATCAAGACCGATAAACTTAGAATGCAATATACCTGTAACTGGTTTGTAGTCCTGAAAAGCCATCGCCCAACCTGCAAGTGGAAGGTAGTAAAAAATAACTCCGTAAACTACAATCGCTGCTGCCCATATTAATAAAACTTTTTGATGTTTTACATCAACCATGGAAAAAGACTTCTTCTTCATTTTTTCTCCCTTATGTTGCTTTCCCTAGAGGGAATTACTCGTACTTAGCTGCCTCTGTAACTCGTCTGTCTAACTCTGCCTGCATCTCTGAGATGAAGTCCTCAGGATGGCACTCATTGTATGCATCCATGTACTCATCCCAACCAGCTTCAAAATCATCTGCCATAACTACCTTAGGTAGGTACTGGTGCTTAATCTCACCCATAAGTGTCCATGCTGTACCACCTGGTGTAGATGTGGTCATAGCACTTGAGAATGTGTACATTGGGTACCATGAACCTGGTGCTGGAGATGTACCAAGCATCTCTACATATGTCTTAACTCCATATGCATCGAAGCAAGCCTTAACTGTATCTGATAATCCATCATAGAACTCAGCTTCCTGTCCGTCTGGCATCATAGCATTCTTACCGTCGCGGCTAGTACCAGTCCACTGTGGGAAGTATGAGTATGTGCATAAGTGTGAAGCCTTGTAAGCTGTATCTACTACCTTGTCTCTCATCTCAGGTGTTCTATAGTACATACCATTATCGTCTACCTCATAATCTGTACCCTGTACACCCCAGAATCTTAAGTCATGTACTTCCTGTCCAAGTAGATCATTGACGAACTGAAGAGCTCCCTCTACATCACCACAGTTAGTTGTGATTGCAAGACCTGATGAAGTATTTAATACTCCGCCTGAGTTATGCCACTGATTAGTCATTCCTTCCTCGATTGTGATTGGAAGTGGAACATACTGGCAACCCTGATCATCTAGACCTGCTGTCTTGATAGCATCCTCAGCTGTATATGCGAAATCCCACCACTGATCAATCATACCAAGTACTCTACCAGTAGAAAGCTTAGCGATATACTCATCATAAGTCTGAGTGAATGACTCTGGGTCTACGATACCCTTCTTGTACTCCTCGTTAAGCTTCTTGAAATACTTAACTGCTGTATCTGTTGTGTTGTAATCGATTACTGTCTGTGTATCTGGATCTACGATTACAGAACCATCATTAGGATATCCATCTAGGAACTCTGGTGCGTTCTCAAGACAGAAGTATCTCCAGTCATCGCAGAGGATTGTGTAAGGAATATTCTCTGTACCATCCTCCATAGTAGGATTAGCCTCATTGTATGACTCGATTAAGTCAAAGTACTGATCCATTGTGTGTACTTCAGGATATCCAGCCCACTCAAGTACTCTAGTCTGAATCCAGAATGCCTCATCATTGTGAGTACATGCTCTCTCTTCTCCGTATATATTAGTGAACTGTGGAATCCAGTAGATATGTCCATCGCTCTGACGAAGGCTATCCCACTCCTGCTCTGTGAAGAACTCCTTGATGTTAGGATAGTTATCAATATAATCATCAAGTGCTACAAGGGCCCCAGCCTCGTACAACTGAACTGATGCATTACCACCATCTACAAAGTCAGGATACTCGCCACCAGCGATCATAGTACCAACTGCCTCCTCTGCAGTCTGACCTGTCAGCCATGACTCCTTAACCTTGCAGCCAGTCTTCTCAGCTATAAGCTGCTGCACTTCGTTGTCATCATTAATCTCTGAACCAGGTACAGCAAAGAATGCTGTGAATTCCTTAATTCCGTCCTCATTAACAGCTCCGCCACTTCCAGTTGACTTCCCACAACCTGTGAACATAGCGGTAAGCATCGTAGTGATCATAAGTGCACTTACGATTCTTTTCTTCATAAAATTAACCCTCCTTATACTTGGGACCACGTCCCTTATCATGAATAATATTTTAAGATAGCTTTAATAATTATTTATGGGAAAAAGTATAGAAAAAGGGGGGAGAATTTTTAGTTTCTCACCCCTTTAAAATTTAGGCACCCATATTCTTCTTATACTTGGTAGGTGTACATCCATTGGCTTCGATGAACTTATTTACGAAGTAGTCCACGTCCTTGTAACCCACTCTCTCAGCCACTTCGAAGACTTTTAAATCGCTTTTACGAAGTAGTCTGGCCGCCTCTTCTATGCGCTTGGCATTGAGGTAATCCTTGAAGGAGCACTGGTACTTCTTCCTGAATAGCTGGCCTAAGTATGCTGAGTTGATATAGTACTTCTCCGCCAGATCCTTGAGAGTCAGATTGCTGGCGTAGTTCTTCTTAATCTCCTCTTCTATATCATAGAGCACACCCTTAGATACATTCTTCCTGAGCTGACATAAGTACTCGCCGTAGGCATAGGCCATACGACACAGGTGAGTCTTGCCACCCCTTCTGATACCCTCCTCGGAAGTGCTCTCGGAAATCATTCTAAGGATTTCCTCCTGATTCACATCGCTATCTAACTCGCTGGCTAGATGAATCAGCTGAAACAGCAGATAGTTAATATTGAGGTCCATAGAGGATTCATTGACACCTGTGCGCTTCATCTCCTCGTAGAAGGCATCTACCTTGGCTCTGATCTGCACATGCTCCCCCTTCTCGATGGCCTCGATGAGCTCGTCCAATTCCTTCTTACAGATGAGGATACCATTGTCTGTTACCTGATACTCCTCCTCGTAGAAATAGATACTCTTCTTCTCTCTGAAACCCTGCAGTGAGCGTAACAGATTAGCTGTACCGTATGACTTGGAAATATTCTTAATACCTGATACATTCTTGCCCACCAGCACCGTAACAGAGAGATTCGTATTTACGGTAATATAATCGAGGAATTCATTTAAGTATTCCTGCTTACTCATCTGCAGGCGCTGTCCCATGGCCTCCCCGTAGATGAAACCTATATCGTATACTTTCTCGCTATCGCTCACATCCATGACGCACAGGCTGGAGTCATTCTTGAGGAATTCATTAGCTGCTGCATATAGCTTCCTGAGCTGCTCCTTCTTATCATCATCAGAATAATCCTCCGACATGGTCTCCTCCTGGAGCTGCACCTCCACATAGCACATGTCCTCATCTATCTGAATCTTATCCTCTAGACAAGAGAGATTATTCTGATCGTACTTGCCACTTAAGAGTGCCATGAGATTGCGGTCTAGGAAAGCCTTTTCCTTCCTGGCATCAGCCGCCTGCTTACTGGCTCTGGCTGTATTGAGAGCTGCGACCTTCCTGAGAATCGATAGGAGCTGATCCCTCTCAACGGGCTTAAGTATATAATCTGTACAATTGTACCTGAGTGCCTCCTGCGCATAATTGAATTCCGCATATCCGCTTAAGATTACGAAATATATATCATTCTTGCAGTTCTCCCTAAGCTCTTTCAGTAACTCCAGCCCTGTCATAACAGGCATCTTAATATCTGCAATTATCAGATCCACCTGATTACTCAATACATACTCGTATGCTTCCTTGCCATTGATGGCTGTGGCTATCTCGTAACCTTCCTCCTGCCAATCCACTAGCACCTGCAAACCCTGTAAAATAAAGGGCTCATCATCCACTAATAATACCTTTAACATATATCTACCCCTTCAAATACTTAACTGGAATGGTGATCATCACAAGGGTACCTGTGCCCATCTCCGAATCCATATCAAAAGTTACCTCTCCTTCGGTAACCATCTTGAGTCTAAGGCATGCATTGACTATGCCCACTCGTCCCTTTTCCTTAAGCATCTCGATACTGGCTGTTCTCATGCTCTTAAGCAATGAATCTACAGTCTCCTCTGGAATGCCATTACCAGTATCTTCAATCTCTATTACCACTGATTCGTCCTTATGATACACCCTTACGAATATCCAGCCAGGAGCATTCTTGCTCTCGATGCCGTGGACACATGCGTTTTCCACAAAAGTAACTATGGTAAGCTTAGGAATCAACAATTCCTTACACTCATCCTCCACATCCAATTCAAAGGAAAGTCTATCGCCAAATCGATACTTCTGAAGCTTCAAGTAAGCCTCCACAAAATCCATCTCATTGATGATTCTTATACTATCCTGTTGCCACTCAGTATACTGCCTCTGCAACTTAGCCAAGTGCTCCACCATGCCTGCAGTCTCATTCTCCTGCTTAAGAATAGAATGCATCCTGATACTCTCTAAAGCATTGAATAGGAAGTGTGGATTGATCTGGCTATGTAAGGCCAGTAGCTCGGCATTCTTGCGGGCCACCACCGTCTCCTGCTGACGAATCCTGTTCTTATAAGTAATATGAATCAGCTCACTTACAAACAATGGCAGTGATATATTAACCAGAAGCATCAGCAGTACCTGATACCATCTGTGCTTAAGAATGGTAAGCATGTTGTAATCGTTGCTTATTATATTGATATGAAGATTCTGTCCATATACCATGAAATCCTGAGTGTAGGATACGTCCTTCAGAGAGTCTAGGCTGGCGTAATTTTTGCCCACATTACTGTAACGACCGTTAGAGATAAGCACCCTCTCATCGTCACATATATATCCCCTATACTCATAATTGAGATTCTCCAGAAT
>JAILNO010000106.1 GCA_024691465.1 Pseudobutyrivibrio sp.
ACGACATCAACGCAGCTATGAAGGCAGCTTCAGATCCTGAGACATTCGGATACAACGAGGATGAGATCGTTTCTTCTGATATCGTTGGAATGACATTCGGTTCACTCTTCGATGCTACACAGACAATGGTTACAGCTATCGGCAATGGCCTCTATGAGGTTCAGGTTGTTTCATGGTATGACAACGAGAACTCATACACATCACAGATGGTTAGAACAATCAAGTACTTCGAGAAGTTCGTTAAATAATAATCCCGTCAGGTTTTGAGGCGGATGATTTACTCCTGATTTCTGCATGAGAAGCGGGAGCAGAACTTCCATAAAGCACCGACAATGAAGGGTCCGGTCCATTAGGACCGGGCCCTATTTAATTTTAAGGAGGAGTTTTAAATGGCATTAAACAAGAAATCAGTTGATGACATCAATGTAAAGGGCAGGCGCGTTCTTGTGCGCTGCGATTTCAATGTTCCTTTAAAGAACGGTGAGATCACAGACGAGACCAGAATCGTTGCAGCACTTCCTACAATCAAGAAGCTGATCAAGGACGGCGGCAAGGTTATTCTTTGCTCACACCTTGGAAAAGTTAAGAACGGACCTAACGAGGGCGAGTCACTCGGACCTGTTGCCAAGAGACTTTCAGAGAAGCTTGGCAAGGACGTTAAGTTTATCGCAGATTACAACGTAACCGGCCCGACAGCAACCGGAGCAGTAGAGGCTATGAGCGAGGGAGATGTAATCCTTCTTCAGAATACACGTTTCAGAGGCAAAGAGGAGACCAAGCCTGAAGAGGCTGGAGATGCTTTCGCAAAAGAGCTGGCTGACCTTGCTGACGACTATGTATGCGATGCTTTCGGATCAGCTCACAGAGCACACGCTTCCGTAGCAGGCGTTACAAAGTTCATCACAGAGAAGGGCGGCACCAATGCAGTTGGATACCTCATGCAGAAAGAGATCGATTTCCTCGGAAATGCAGTTGAGAATCCTGTAAGACCTTTCGTAGCAATCCTTGGCGGTGCTAAGGTTGCTGACAAGCTCAACGTTATCAACAACCTCCTTGAGAAGTGCGATACACTTATCATCGGCGGCGGAATGGCATTCACATTCCTTAAGGCTCAGGGATACGAGGTTGGTAATTCACTTGTAGATGACACCAAGCTTGATTACTGCAAGGAGATGCTTGAGAAGGCTAAGGCAGCAGGCAAGCAGCTTCTTCTGCCCGTTGACACAGTAGTTGCTTCAGGATTCCCGGATCCTATCGACAACCCTGACATCGAGACAGCTATCGTTGATTCAACAGCTATTCCTTCTGACAAGGAAGGTCTTGATATCGGTGTTAAGACACGTGAGCTCTATGCTGACGCAGTTAAGAATGCCAAGACTGTTGTTTGGAACGGACCTATGGGCGTATTTGAGAACCCTGTTCTTGCAGAGGGAACCAAGGCAGTTGCCAAGGCTCTTGCAGAGACAGAGGCTACAACTATCATCGGTGGCGGCGACAGCGCAGCAGCAGTTAATCAGCTCGGCTTTGCTGACAAGATGAGCCACATCTCAACCGGTGGCGGCGCTTCCCTCGAGTTCCTTGAAGGCAAGGCACTTCCCGGCGTAGTAGCAGCAGACGATAAGTGATTGGTTTATATATAGGAGGCAAATAATGGCAAGAAGACGTATCATCGCCGGAAACTGGAAGATGAACAAGACTCCCAGCGAGGCAGTAGCTCTTTGCAATGAGCTCAAGGATTTAGTTAAGAATGATGACGTGGACGTAGTTTACTGCGTTCCTGCAATTGATATTGTTCCTGTAGTAGAGGCTGTTAAGGGTACTAATGTAGCAATTGGTGCTGAGAACTTCTACATCGAGGATAAGGGTGCTTTCACAGGCGAGATCTCAGCTCCAATGCTTTGCGATGCTGGTGTTAAGTACGTTATCATGGGACATTCTGAGAGAAGAGATATCTTCGGAGAGAATGATATCCTCATCAATGCTAAGGTTAAGAAGGCATTCGCTGCTGGTCTTACACCAATTCTTTGCTGCGGTGAGTCACTTGCACTTCGCAAGGCCGGTACATACAAGGAGTGGATCGAGAGACAGATTACTTGGGATCTTTCAGGCGTAACAGCTGACCAGGTTAAGAATCTCGTTATCGCTTATGAGCCAATCTGGGCTATTGGTACAGGTGAGACAGCTACAGCTGATCAGGCTGAGGAAGTATGTGCATTCATCCGTGAGCTTATCTGCAAGCTTTATGATCAGGCTACAGCAGAGGCAGTTCGTATCCAGTACGGCGGATCTATGAATGCTGGCAATGCTGCAGAGCTTCTTAGCAAGCCTAATATCGACGGTGGTCTTATTGGTGGAGCTTCACTTAAGGCTGATTTCGGTAAGATTGTTAATGCTTAATTAGTAATAGGGGTTTCTCTATGGCTTTGTTAAAAATGTCTATTATAAGAAGTAAAAACTCCTAAAGTTTTACATGCGCACCATATCTTGGTGCGCTATTTTTGTTTTAAAAGGACGCGATTTATGTTATAATTTCGGCTGATGGACGTTTATATTGTCCACGAAGGAGATTTGTTTTTATGAAACGATTATTTCGTTTATTAGCTCTTAGCAGCGTCTTTACCATGGTCCTTTGTTCATGTGGTAAGAAGGACGAGGAGGTACTTCCTGAGTCGGATGACACCACTGAGCAGGTAGCTATAGACGGTGTTGAAGTAGAGGATTATAACGTGCTTTCATACAGTGAGTTGGAAGTACTTGCTTATGAAGGTGATACAGATGCTCAGGTAATGCTTGGATACATGCTTGAGTACGGTACCGAGGATGTTAAGCAGGATTTTACAGAAGCTATTTCCTGGTATCAGATGGCTTCAGATTCTGGCAATTGCGATGGTACATGTGCGCTGGGCTATTTCTATTTAACTGGTACTGGAGTTGATCAGGACCTTGATAAGGCTCAGGAGCTGTTTGATACAGCCATTGAGGGCGGTTCTGTTAATGCTAATGTTGGTAAGGCTAGAGTCATTTTGGCAGGTATGACAGACGAGGAGCTGGCTGAGGCTTGTATCCCTGCTGTAGATACTACAGATGATGAGGATTCTGATGAGACAGCAGATGTAGCTGAGGCATCTAAGTCCGCTGAGGATTCTGACACTCAGATACAAAGTGACGAGTCAGTTAAGGAATCTAAGGAACAGGATACATCAGATGATGAAGACACTGATGAGGCTACAGATGAGCTTACAGAGAAGGTTCAGACAGTATATGACCTATTCTACAAGGCTCAGATTTCAGGAGATTTAGACGGAACCTACTACCTAGGATATGCATATGAGCATGGAATAGGAACCACAGGTGATTACAATAAGGCTTTTGATTATTATTCAAGAGCAGCTAAGTCAGAGAGTACTGATTTAGCAGACCAGTATGCCATTAATTTATCCAATACAGCCATTGGACTCTTATATATCAATGGACTGGGCGTGGAAGAGGATGTGGAACTTGCGGTGGAGTATTTCACCACAGCATCTGACAATGGTTACGCTAAGGCAAGCTATTATCTAGGCCAGATTTATGAGAAGGGCATAGATGTAGATAGAGATTATGAACAAGCCATGGAATATTATCTGAAGGCCGCTGATGCTGATTACGCGCCAGCACTTAATCAGTTAGGCTATATGTATTACAATGGCTTCGGGGTAGATGTAGACTTCGCGTCTGCAGTGTATTATCAGAAGCTTGCAGCATTGCAGGGTTATGCAATTGCTCAAGTTAATCTAGGTTTTCTTTATGAAAACGGATATGGGGTTGAGAGGAATTTGGAAACAGCTTTGTCGTACTATGAAATGGCGGCTGAGTCAGGTTATGAAGGCGCTATGGAGGCTGTTGTCCGAGTAAAGGCACAGATTAATGAGGAAATGTAACTTTGGTATTGCAATAGTTACGGTTATCTTCTCTTTACTAACAGGATGCGGCAGGGGAGCAACTGAGTTAGATACTGTAAATCAAGAGGCTAGTGAGCCTGAAATAATCGAGATAGTCGATTTATCAGACGCATGGGATACGATTCTTAATAATAGTACTTTGGCCTTTATTGGTGGTCATCCTATTGATGAATCGTTTCTTGCTATGATTACTTCTGAATATGGTGAGGAAGTAATAGAAGAGATAGCCAGCTATGCTAATTTTGAGACACCAGAGATTTGGTATCAGCTTACAGGTAAGAGCATTCATGTGCTCTGGTATGAATATTGTATGCAGACAGGTCTTCAATCATATTCATTTGATAAGACCTATATTATAGATAAAGAGGATAGTGGTGATATAGTATTAGATTTCTCAGGAGATTTATCATTTGCTGAAGGAATTGCCACTACCGAATATATGGATCACCAGATTAATGGTGTCCTAGATTGTTTCTCTAGCGATTTGATTCAAGAGATGCAGGGCGCCGATGTTATGCTTGTGAACAATGAGTTCGCATATACTGATAGAGGTTCTCCTCTAATAGGCAAGGCATATACATTCAGGGCCAGTCCTAGTAGAGTGTGGAATCTAGATGAGCTTGGGGTTGATATTGTTAGCTTGGCGAATAATCATGTGTATGATTATGATGAGATAGGCTTCCTAGATACCATCAATACTCTAGCTAATGTCTCCATGCCTTATGTAGGCGCTGGAGTTAATCTTGAGGAAGCTAGCAGTCCTGTTTATTTCATAGTGGGCGGAAGGAAGATAGCAATTGTTGCAGCCACACAGATTGAAAGAACACTTAACTATACTAAAGAAGCTACAGGAGTTTCTCCTGGAGTAATGAAATGTCTACATCCAGAGGCATTCTGCGAGACTATTAGAGAGGCTAATGCTAATGCGGATTACGTAATAGTTTTTCCACATTGGGGAACCGAGGGTAATGCCAATTACGGTTCTGATCAATCAGCACTGGCCAGATCATTTGTCGAGGCAGGGGCCGATGTTATTATAGGTGGGCACACCCATTGTCTTCAGACAATAGAATATATGGATGATGTGCCTATATATTATAGTCTTGGTAATTACTGGTTTTCGACCACAGGTAATATGCCAGCAGATTATGATACAGGCTTGGCACAGATTCGCATTAAGGAGGATGGAAGCATAGATGCTTATTTCCTTCCATGCAGATTTAGTGCAGGAATTACGAGCCTGCTTAATCCAGAAGATATAGCATATAGCAATATCATAGATAGCCTTAATGGCTTATCAAACTCCGCAACGGTTGATGGAAGCGGACATATTAGCAAAAATTAACATAGTTCTAAGCTAAGGAGGATTTTTTAATGATTAAGAAACCTGTAGTACTTATGGTTCTTGATGGATATGGTCTTAATGACAATCCAAAGGGAAATGCCATTGCAATGGCAAAGACACCTGTTATGGATAAGCTTATGAAGGAGTACCCTTTCGTACAGGGACAGGCATCTGGTATGTTTGTTGGATTACCTGACGGTCAGATGGGTAACTCTGAGGTAGGTCACATGAATATCGGTGCTGGCCGAGTTATATATCAAGATCTTACCAGAATCACTAAGGCGATTAGTGATGGCGAGTTCTTCCAGAACAAGGTTTTATTAGAGGCAATTGATAATTGCAAGAAGACTGGCGGAGATATCCACTTATGGGGTCTTCTCTCAGATGGTGGTGTACATAGCCACATCGAGCATCTATATGGCATGCTTGAGATGTGCAAGAAGAATGGTCTTGAGAATGTATACGTACATGCATTCCTCGATGGTCGTGATACACCTCCTGCATCAGGTAAGGATTTCTTAGCAGCACTCCAGTCTAAGATGGATGAGATTGGTGTGGGCAAGATTGCTTCTATCTCTGGTCGTTATTACGCCATGGATAGAGATAACAACTGGGATAGAGTTCAGAAGGCTTACGATTCACTCACAAAGGGTGAGGGCGTATTAGCTACTTCAGTTCCAGATGCAATGCAGGCATCCTACGATGATGGTGTTACTGATGAGTTCGTGCTTCCTACTGTTATTACTGATGCAGATGGCAAGCCACTTTCTCTTGTTAAGAATGGAGATTCGGTTGTATTCTTTAACTTCCGTCCAGATAGAGCTAGAGAGATTACAAGAGCTTTCTGTGATGATAAGTTCACAGGCTTTGACAGAGAGTTCCTTAATTTATATTATGCTTGCTTCAAGGATTATGATGAGACAATCCCTAACAAGCACATTGCTTTCGAGAAGGAGAGCATTACAAATACCTTCGGCGAGTTCTTAGCTAACAATGGTAAGAAGCAGCTTAGACTTGCTGAGACTGAAAAATACGCACACGTTACATTCTTCTTCAACGGTGGTGTTGAGGAGCCTAATAAGGACGAGGAGAGAATCCTTGTTAACTCACCTAAGGATGTAGCTACATATGACCTTAAGCCTGAGATGTCGGCACCAGAGGTTGGCAAGAATCTTGTAGAGGCTATCAAGTCTGACAAGTACGATGTTATTGTTATCAACTTCGCTAATCCAGATATGGTTGGTCATACTGGCGTTATAGAAGCAGCTGTTGCAGCTGTAGAGCGTGTTGACTCACTTGTAGGAGAAGCTGTGGAGGCAGTTAAGGAGATGGATGGAGCATTATTCATCTGTGCTGACCACGGTAATGCTGAGAAGATGATTGATTATGAGACAGGAGAGCCACACACAGCTCACACAACTAATCCTGTTCCATTTATCTTAGTTAACTATGATAGTGACTATACACTTCGTGAGGGCGGAGCCCTTTGTGATATCGCTCCTACACTTATCGAGATCATGGGTCTCGAGCAGCCTAAGGAGATGACTGGTAAGTCACTACTTATTAAGAAATAGTTAATAACAGTTTCTACTGTTAAATAAAATTTAATAAATGAGAGAGGATTTTGAACATGAAACCAATTAAAGAAGGAAAAGTAAGAGAAGTATACGATAATGGCGACAGCATTATCATGGTTGCAACAGATCGTATATCTGCATTTGATGTTATTCTTAAGAATAAGATTGTTAAAAAGGGTGCAGTACTTACACAGATGTCTAAGTTCTGGTTTGACTTAACTTCAGATATCGTTCCAAATCACATGCTTTCTACTGATGTAAAGGATATGCCTGAGTACTTCCAGAACGATGAGTACAAGGGTAAGACAATGATGTGCAAGAAGCTTACCATGCTTCCAATCGAGTGCATCGTTCGTGGTTACATCACAGGTTCTGGATGGGCTAGCTACAAAGAAACAGGCCTTGTTTGCGGCATTAAGCTTCCAGAAGGTTTAAAGGAATCTGATAAATTACCTGAACCTATTTATACTCCTTCAACTAAGGCCGAAATTGGTGATCATGATGAAAATATCTCTTTCGAGCGTTCTGTAGAGGTTCTTGAAAAAGAATTTCCTGGACATGGTGCTGAGTATGCAGCACAGCTTCGTGATAATACAATTGCTTTATACAAGAAGTGTGCTGACTATGCTCTTTCAAAGGGAATTATCATTGCCGACACTAAGTTTGAGTTCGGTTTAGATGAGGACGGCAATATGGTATTAGCAGATGAGATGCTTACACCAGACAGTTCTAGATTCTGGCCATTAGAGGGCTATGAGTCAGGACATGGCCAGCCTTCCTTTGACAAGCAGTTTGTTCGTGATTGGCTTAAGGCTAATCCAGATTCAGACTATTTACTACCACAGGATGTTATCGATAAGACTATCGATAAGTATCTTGAGGCTTACAAGCTTCTTACTGGCAAGGATTTAGAAGTATAGTTTTGTATTAGGAGATTTTAATGACTGATTTAATTAAGGATACTCCATGGGACGATTTGCACGAGGAGTGCGGCGTCTTTGCGATGTATGATTTCGACGGTGGGGACGTTGCCTCCTCTATTTATTATGGTCTTTTTGCCTTACAGCATAGAGGGCAGGAGAGCTGCGGTATCGCCGTTTCAGACACCAATGGTCCTAAGCGTAATTACTCCCTTGAGAAGGGAATGGGACTTGTAAATGAAGTATTTAATCAAGATATCCTTGAGGGTATGCATGGCGATATAGGTGTGGGACACACTAGATATTCTACTGCAGGTTCTTCCTGCAGAGAGAATGCACAGCCACTTGTGCTTAGCTATGTTAAGGGTATTCTTGGAATGGCTCATAACGGCAATCTTATCAATGCCGAGGAATTACGCGATGAGCTATCAATGACTGGCGCTATTTTCCAGACTACTATTGATTCAGAGACAATTGCATATCTTATTGCTAGAGAGCGTCTCAAGAGCGCTACTGTTGAAGAGGCAGTTGCACGTGCCTGCGATAGGATTAAGGGTGCTTATTCCTTAGTGGTAATGAGTCCTAGGAAGCTTATAGCAGCCCGTGATCCACAGGGATTTAGACCTCTTTGTATCGGTAAGAGAGACAATGCTTATGTAATCGCATCTGAGACATGTGCCCTTGATACAATTGGTGCTACATTTGTCAGAGATATAGAGCCTGGTGAGATTGTTACTATTTCTCCAGATTTCGGTATCAAGTCAGACAAGAGCAGATGTGTTGATAAGAGTAAGCATGGACGTTGTATCTTCGAGTATATCTACTTCGCTAGACCAGATAGCGATATAGATGGTATTTCAGTATACGAATCCAGAATAAAGGCAGGACGATTCTTAGCACAGGATTCACCTGTAGAGGCTGATTTGGTAGTAGGCGTTCCAGAGTCAGGTAATGCAGCTGCTCAGGGATATTCCTTAGAGTCTGGCATTCCATATGGAACAGCTTTCGTTAAGAATGGATATGTTGGTCGTACATTCATTAAGCCTAAGCAGGCCAGCAGAGAGTCTTCTGTTCAGGTTAAGCTTAACGCACTTAAGGAAGTGGTTAAGGGCAAGAGGATTATCATGATAGATGATTCCATTGTTAGAGGAACCACATCTGATCGTATTGTTAAGATGTTGCGTGATGCAGGAGCCACTGAGGTTCATGTACGTATTTCATCACCACCTTTCTTATGGCCATGTTATTTCGGTACCGACGTACCATGCCGTGAGCAGCTTATAGCTTACAATCACTCAGTGGAGGAAATTAGAGATATTATAGGAGCAGATTCACTTGCTTACTTAGATTTCAATCGCTTGCCACAGATGGTTGATAATCTTGAGATCTGCCATGGTTGCTTTGATGGCAATTATCCAATGGAGCCACCAAAGGGTGATATTAGAGGTGAATACGATAAGTAATTTTGTTAAGGAGAATAATATGAGTACAGATAGATACAGTAGCCCACTTTCTGAGAGATACGCCAGCAAGGAGATGCAGTATATCTTTTCCCAGGATAAGAAGTTTTCTACATGGCGTAAGCTTTGGATTGCACTTGCTGAGACTGAGATGGAGCTTGGCCTTTCACAGGAAGGTAAGCCAGTAATCACTCAGGATATGATTGATGAGATGAAGCAGCATATCGATGATATTAACTATGGTGTTGCTAAGGCTCGTGAGGCTGAGGTTAGACATGATGTTAGGAGCCATGTATATGCTTATGGCAAGCAGTGCCCAAAGGCAGCTGGTATTATTCACTTAGGAGCAACTAGCTGCTATGTAGGTGATAATACAGATATCATTATTATGAGAGATGCACTTCTACTTGTTAGAAAGAAGCTTGTTAATGTAATTGCAGAGCTTGCTAACTTCGCTGATAAGTATAAGAACCAGCCTACACTTGCTTTTACTCATTTCCAGCCAGCACAGCCTACTACAGTAGGTAAGCGTGCTACACTTTGGCTCAATGAGTTCGTTATGGATTTAGAGGATTTAGACTATGTACTTTCTACTCTTAAGCTATTAGGTTCTAAGGGTACTACAGGTACACAGGCAAGCTTCTTAGAGCTCTTCAATGGCGACCATGATACAATCGATAAGATTGATCCATTAATTGCTAAGAAGATGGGATTTGAAGCATGCTATCCTGTCAGTGGTCAGACATATTCACGTAAGGTTGATACCAGAGTGTGCAATATACTTGCAGGTATTGCAGCTAGTGCACACAAGATGTCTAACGACATCAGACTTCTTCAGCATCTTAAGGAAGTGGAAGAGCCATTTGAGAAGAGTCAGATAGGTTCATCTGCTATGGCATATAAGCGCAATCCGATGAGATCTGAGCGTATTGCATCACTTTCTCGCTATGTAATGATTGATGCTCTTAATCCAGCTATTACATCCGCTACACAGTGGTTTGAGCGTACACTTGATGATTCTGCTAACAAGCGTCTCTCAATCGCTGAGGGATTCCTTGCTACTGATGGTGTGTTAGACTTATGTCTTAATGTAGTAGATGGCTTAGTAGTATATGACAAGGTTATTACTAAGAGACTCATGTCTGAGCTTCCATTTATGGCAACTGAGAATATCATGATGGATGCAGTTAAGCTCGGTGGTAATCGCCAGGAGCTTCATGAGAAGATTCGTACCCTTTCTATGGAAGCAGGTAAGAATGTTAAGGTAGAGGGTAAGGAGAACAATCTCCTTGAACTGATTGCTGCTGATGATGAATTCCCAATGGGACTTGAGGAGCTTGAGGCTACTATGGAGCCTAGTCGTTATGTGGGACGCAGCCCTCGTCAGGTAGAGGTATATCTGCGCGATGTGATTAACCCAATCCTTGAGGCTAATAAGGACATCTTAGGTGTAAAAGCAGAAATTAATGTTTAATAGATAATAAGTAAATCATTAGGCCATTTTGTTTAAACAACAAAGTGGCCTATTTTTTTCACAAAAAATTAATTAATAAGTTGTAAAATTTGTATATTAGATGAGGAATATGCAACATACAAGAAAGGTGAACTTATGAAAAGAATTACATCAATAGCGTTTGCATTGTTTATTTCTGCTAGCTTAGTGCTCACAGGATGTGGGGCAAAAGATACGAAGACATCAGAAAACAGTGCAGAGGCTGATTCAATCACATTACTAAATATTAAAAGTGAGGTAAGTGAGCAAATCGAAAAATTGGCTAGTACTTACCAATCTGAAACTGGTGTTACGGTGAATGTTATCAATGTAGAGGCTGGTGTAGATGCCCAGGCTTCTGTCAAGGGATACTATCTGTCCGATCAGATGCCAGATATTATAGCTTGCGAGGCAGCAGGATTTGCTAATTGGGAAGGCTTGCTTACTGATATGAGTGATCAGAATTGGGCTAGCAGAACAGATGCTGCCTATGTGGACCCTTCATTTGGAACTATAGGATTCCCATATACCACTGAGGCAATAGGTCTTGCCTATAATGCAGACATACTGGCTAAAGCTGGGGTGGACCCTACATCTATCACAAGTCCATCAGCTATGCGTTCAGCTTTTGAGACAATAGATGCTAAGAAGGCAGAGCTTGGTCTTACAGCTGTAGTAGGATATTGCGCAGAGCCTGTTAATTTGGGATGGTCTAGTGGTAATCATATCTTTGGTGCCTATATAGACTCAGGCCTGGCAAGAGATGATACCACTTATATAGACATGATTAACAATGATCATAAGGTGGATGATGCTAGATTTGCAAACTTTGCATCTATGATAAGCATGTTTAATCAGTATTCTGATCCTGCACTTTTAACCAGTGGATTATACGATGATCAGGTTCTTAATTTTGCATCAGGTAAGTATGCATTTATCACCCAGGGTTCATGGATAGGTGCCACACTAACTGGTGCAGATGCATCAGCATATGAAGCAGCAGGAAGCTTCAGCGTAGGCGTGGTTCCATATGCATTCGAGGATGGTATGGATACAATTCTTACCTCAGCACCATCTTGGTGGGCTGTTCCAAAGGAAGGCAATGTAGAGGCTGCAGAGGCATTCTTACAGTGGTGTTCTGGGGACAGTGGACAGAAGATATTAGTTGAAGAGGCAGGATTCATAAGTCCATTTACAGATTGTACATTTGTTGCATCAGATCCGTTTGCAAAGCCTGTTTCGGAGTACATAGCTTCTGGTAAGACATCCAATTGGCATTGGATGAATCTTGCAGAGGGCATAGGTAATAGTGAGGGCGGATTATGTTATTGTTTCTACAGATATGCCGCAGGAGAAACTGACGCAGGTTCATTTTTAACCGATGTCAATAATACAATACAAGAATGGTACGCTAAGCTATAGAAAGGAGGATAAGAATCATGGATAATTCAAAACATACAGATATTAAAGTTACACCAGCGCATTCAATTGTATCAAGAATCTTAGCCCTCAATATAGGTATGCTATTGGCTTTCGTTCTTGTAATGTTCTTTATTATGAGAGCCATGAATACATCTACAAACAGCAGTGTTAAGATGTTTGATTCTATGATGTCACTGACAGAGCATGAGGCTGCACTTAAGACAGATGTTATGTCATTATACGATCAGGTGACAGGATATGTAGCTGCGGATGCAGTGGAGACACAGGAGGCATTACTTCCTCAGATAGAGGTGGCCAAAGAGACTATAGCAACAGATATAGCTACACTTAATGATGATTTCAGCAAGTTAGGTAACGAGGAGGCGCTTAATCAGTTACAGGAGATTTCATCACAATATGAGAGGATGACAGCACTTATTGATTCATCTATGGCAAAACGTGACGCAGGAGATCAGGCTAACGCATATACGATACTTTTTGATAAGGCTGAGATTCAGAAGGTTGCAATCATCCATTCTACAGAAGTATTGGACGGAGCTATTTCAAGTGCTGCAGCAGAGACTAGTGACTTGATGGGTAGCCTTATGAATCAGGGACAGATAGTAGCAGGCGTAGGTACTTTTATAATGGTTATTCTTATTATATTAAACTTCGGTATCAGCTATAGCAGTATCGTGGTTAAGATTAAGAGTATCAGTAAGGAAGTTAATGATATCATCTCCAACATTGAGCAGGGACAGGGTGATCTTACTGCAAGGATTAATACCAAAACTAAGTCAGAGCTTGTGTATATAACCAGTGGATTGAATCATTTCATAGAGACACTTCAGGGAATAATGAAGGATGTAAAGGATGGTACAGTAGTCCTTACAGAGAGCTCCGAGCAGGTTAATAATGAGCTTAGAATAGCTGATGACAATGTAACCAATTCATCAGCTGCATTAGAGGAGCTATCTGCTAATATGGAATCTATAGTTAGCATCCTTGAGTCTATAAATGAGAGAGTGGATGATGTAAAGCAGGCCGCTCAGAGAATTACAGATCAGGCTAACGAGGGTACCCAGACTGCTAATGAAATCAAGATTGAGGCAGATGATCTGCAGCTTAAGGTTAATGCTAAGAAAGAGGACGCAGGCGATAGAGTATCTATCCTATCCGATACACTTACCAGGTCAGTTAAAGAGTCAGAGAAGGTTAGTCAGATCAGCGACCTTACCAATGATATCTTAGATATTGCCAGTCAGACTAACTTACTAGCACTTAATGCATCTATTGAGGCAGCACGTGCTGGTGAGGCAGGCAAGGGCTTTGCTGTAGTTGCAGATGAGATAAGTTCCCTTGCAGCTAATTCTAGACAGACCGCAGCTACAATTCAGGATATTGCTACAGAAGTTACCAGGGCTGTTAACAATCTGGCTACCAATGCCCAGGAGGCTTTAGACTTCATCAATGGTACTGTTATAGGAGATTATGATGAGTATGTTGATACAGGTGAGAAGTATGGACATACAGCTGATGTCATGAATGAGATCCTATCAGACTTCACAGAGAAGGCAGCTAGTCTTAATGAGATAATGAATGCTATGGTTGAGTCTGTACAGACAATTACCAATTCAATCCAGGAGAGCTCTCTTGCAATCAATATGAGTGCTGAGAACTCTACAGAAATTGTATCAGGTATCAAGAAGATATTCGATGCAATGGATAAGAATACGGAAGTAACAGAACAACTCAATGACACTACTCAGAAATTCACTAATCTGTAGTTGTTCGTATATACGAAGGCTGTTGCAAGTGCATATTAATTAATTTAAAATTAATATAGCAGTGGGGGAGTGTGCATTGCACACTCCCTATATTTTTTTACAAGGATAGATTATGAAGCGTTTTAGAATTGTGTCTGCCATGATTGTGGCATTGCTTATTATTTTTATATTGGCGGTACAATCAGGTATGTTATTTGGGGCTAAGAGCCTTGATAATCAGACTACAGAACAGATTAAATATACAGCGACTTTTCTAGATATTTTTGACACTCGTACCGAGATTGTAGGGTACGCATATACTGAAGATGAATTCTCTAAGCAGGCACAGATCATTAAGGACCGCCTGATCTTTTATAATAATTTATATGATATTTATAATGACTATGATGGCATTAACAATATCAAGACTATCAATGATAATGCAGGTATTTCTCCAGTGGTAGTGGATCAAGAGATTATTGACCTAATTAAGTTCAGTAAGGATATGTATGATACCACTGACGGAAGAGTTAATATAGCCATGGGTTCGGTGCTTTCTATCTGGCATGAGTATAGAGAGTATGGAACTAACAATCCTGATAGGGCATCTCTACCTCCTATGGAGGAGCTTGAGGAGGCAGCTAAGCACACGAGTATTGACGATGTTATTATCGATGAGGAGAGTAGCACAGTGTATCTGGCTGATCCTGATATGTCACTTGATGTGGGAAGTACAGGTAAGGGATATGCTGTCCAGCAGGTTATGGAGTACTGTAGAGCACAGGGAATGGATCATATACTTCTTAGTTTAGGAGGCAATATCTCTGGCTTAGGTACACGTATAGATGGAACTAATTTCAGGATTGCTATTCAGAATCCTGATATGGATAGTGAGGAACAATATGTGGCCAAGGTAGATATAGATGATGGCCAGTGTGTAGTTTCTTCTGGAGATTATCAGAGATACTATGAGGTGGATGGCAAGATATACTGTCATATTATTAATCCTGATACCCTATATCCTGCAGATACTTATGCTTCTGTATCAGTGCTGACAGATGATTCTGGCACAGCAGATGCACTTTCTACAGCCCTTTATAATATGACCATAGAAGAGGGCATGGACTTTGTTAACAGTAGGAATGATGTGGAAGCCATGTGGGTATATCATGATGGAACCATAGTATATTCTGATCACTTCGAGGAGAGCATAGCTAAGTAACTATGAAGAAGAATGACGTATATTTAATAATTATTATTCTATTAGTAACAGCAGTGGCAGTGGTTGCTATGCAGTTTAGGCAGCATAAGGATACCAATACATCACCTACTGCAGTGGTTACAGTGGATGGTGAGGTATATGGCACTTATCCCCTTAATGAGGATAGAACAGAGCGAATTGAGCTGGAGGATGGCTCATACAATATCCTTAGTATCCATGATGGGTATGCTGAGATAATAGAGGCCAGCTGCCCTGATCAGATATGTGTTAATCATATGCATATTCACTATAAGGGGGAGACCATAGTCTGCCTTCCTAACAGAGTAGTAGTAGAGATCATCAATGGAGAGGAATCAGATATTGATGGAGCTACGCATTAACATTCGGAGGTTATATGAAGACTAGACAGATAGCGTATCTAGGGCTGCTTATCGCCCTAGCCTTTGTACTTTCATATGTGGAGTTTCTTTTGCCTCTTAGCATAGGTATTCCAGGAGCTAAGATAGGTCTGGCCAATCTGGTTATAGTGGTGGCTCTTTATACTATAGGGTGGAAGAATGCTCTTATGTTATCTATTGTCAGGGTTATATTAGTGGGATTTACCTTTGGCAATCTAGCCATGATGATGTACTCTTTTGCGGGAGCATTTCTATCATTTCTTGTGATGATTATCGCAAAGAGAATCAAGGCTTTCTCTATAACGGGAGTCAGTGTATTAGGCGGAGTCTTTCACAATGTAGGTCAGATTATTGTAGCTATGCTTGTGTTGGAGACATCTAGCTTACTTTATTATTTGCCATTTCTAATAATCATAGGAACTATTTCAGGTGTGGTAATAGGTCTTCTTTCTGGGATGATTACTACCCGTATCAGTAGATTTTTCCAACTTTAATTTTCACATAGAATTCACATAAATGTCAGTTTCTCATAAAGTAACAGGACTAGAGTTTATAGGACTAAAAAAAAGGAGAAACTGACATGATTTCTGTAGAACATTTATCTAAACGTTACGGTGATGTTTTAGCAGTAGATGATTTGTCCT
This sequence comes from Pseudobutyrivibrio sp., assembly GCA_024691465.1. The sequence goes on from JAILNO010000106.1 coordinate 16,188, forward strand.
TTACCATCGAGGATGGACACATCTATGGTTTCCTGGGCCCTAACGGAGCAGGCAAATCCACAACACTTAACATCATGACTGGCTGTCTTGCGGCTACCAGCGGAGAAATAAAAATAGATGGTCATGACATATATGAGGAGGAGAAGGAAGCTAAGAGATTAATAGGTTACCTTCCAGAGATTCCACCACTGTATGTGGAACAGACTCCTAGAGAATATCTACAGTTCGTAGCTGAAGCTAAAGGAGTAGCTAAAGCTGATTTAGAACAAGAGATTGACAGGGTAATAGAAGAGACACATATCGAAGAAATGCAGAATCGTCTGATTAAGCATCTTTCTAAGGGTTATAGACAAAGAGTGGGTATCGCTCAAGCTCTACTTAACAACCCTTCTGTAATTATCTTAGATGAGCCCACAGTTGGCTTGGACCCAATGCAAATTATTGAAATAAGAGAATTAATTGCTGAGTTAGGTAAAAAGCACACAGTAATTCTAAGTTCTCATATACTTTCAGAGATACAGGCTATCTGTGAAAAGGTACTAATCATATACAAGGGCAAACTAGTAGCCTTTGATGATATTGAGAATCTAGGTAAGACTCTGTCCTCAGGCAATGAGATAGAGATTATGACTGAGGCCAATGAGGATGAGGTGCTAGGTTTAGCTAAGAGCTTAGGCACTATTACTAATGTGGAACCACTTGAGGATGTAGATGGCTATCACAGCTACAAGCTATACACAGAAAGCGACAATCCATACGAGGCATGCAAGCAGGTGTTTAATGTCTTTGCATCTAATTCTACAACTCTAATAAGACTTAATCCTATACAGACTACTCTTGAGGATATATTCATCGAATTGACCACCATAGAGCAGGAGGCTGAGATTAAGGAGCGAGAGGCAATTGAAGTCCAAGAAGAGGACGAAGTAGAAGAAAAGGAGGCAAATTAAATGGTTGCAGTATTAAAGCACGAATTATCTCTGTATTACCATAGTCTTACGGGGTATGTATTCGGCGCATTCTTATTAGCTTTTACTGGTATTGGTGCTCTTATTTACAACATTAATGCTTCGGTTGCTAACTTTGAGTATGTGCTTAGTTTCATACAGATTGTATTCATAATAATAGTTCCAATTCTCACTATGAGAATAATCGCAGATGAGAAGAAGCAGAGGACAGATCAGTTATTATATTCCCTCCCAATCAGTACTGGGGATATAGTCATTGGTAAATTCCTGGCACTTCTAGTTGTATATATAGTTCCTATGATTTTTATATGCATGTACCCGCTTATTTTTGCTATGTACGGTGACGTGTATCTGCCAACTAGCTATGGCTCTATTGTTGCGTTCATATTCTTAGGACTAGCCCTTATCAGCATAGGAATGTTCATATCATCCCTCACAGAATCCCAGGGCATGGCAGCAGGTATATGTGTGGTGGTAATGCTGTTTAACTACTATTGCACTACATTAGCGGATGCGGTATCGGCATCTGCAGTGGGCTCCGTAATTACGATAATTGTAATTATGGTTATCCTTGGTTTCGTGATTAAGTATCTTACTAAATCAGACATAATGGGATATGGATTTGCCATAGTCACCAGCTTAATTGCTCTAGTTGTGTTCTTAGTTAAGCCTGAGGTATTAGAGAATTTACTTCCTAAGGTTATGAATCAGATATCACTCTTCGAGAGATTTACTCTTTTTTACAATGGCGTATTTGATTTAACTGCAATTGTTTATTACATGAGCGTTATTGGTTTCTTTTTATTCTTGTGCGTTCAATCACTTGAGAAGAGGAGGTATAACGGATAATGAAGATTAATAAGCCTAATTTTAAGAAAGGTAATTTAAAGCATTTCCTAGAGAAGAATAGGGAATCATTAAATACTAAGACAGCCCGTATCGGTGGATATAGTTTCGTAATGTCTGTGATAGTACTTGCAATAGTAATTGCTATTAATGTGTTCGTATCTTACTTGCCAACTACTATTACTCAGTTCGATATATCAGCAGCCCAACTATACTCACTTACATCATCTAGTAAGGCTGTGGTAAGCAATATTGAAGATGATGTAACAATCTATTGGATATGTCAGAGTGGTCAGGAGTCAGCTGTGATAGAGAAGCTTCTAGATGTGTATGATTCTCTCTCTGATCATCTGACAGTAGAGAAGAAGGATCCTGATGTATATCCTACTTTTGCATCACAATATACATCAGAGGATGTGACCAACAATTCTCTGATAGTAGAATCAGGAGATAAGAGCAGATATATTAGCTATGAGTCTATGTTTGAGGTGGATAACAGTTCATATTACACTACGGGTTCGGCTTCACAGTCTTTCAATGGTGAGAGTCTCATCACTACAGCTGTTGATTATGTAGTATCTGATGAGCTGCCACAGGTATATGCACTCACAGGACATGGGGAAGCTGAGATGACAGATACCATGACTAAGGCACTTACAAGTGCCAATATGGAGACTACTGAATTCTCACTTTTAAACGAGGATGAGATTCCAGAGGATGCAGATTTAATACTTATTAATTCACCATCTAGTGATTTATCAGAGGAAGAAGTTACGATTCTTGAGGATTACATTGATAATGGAGGTCATGTGGTAGTGCTTTCTGGACCGCAGCAGGATGGCGAGCTTACCAACTTCGAGACATTACTTTCGTATGTGGGAGTATCTCAATCTGAAGGCATTGTAATTGATACCAACAGAGACAGCTATGCCTTCGACTATCCATACTTTTTACTTCCTACTATCCAAAGCTCTGATATTACAGATGCACTAATCGATGAGGGTAGTTATGTAATTATGCCTATCTCTGCAGGCCTAACAATCAATAATACTGCAGGAGCATATACTGTCACATCGCTTCTTGATACATCATCAGAAGCATATGCTAAGGCAGCAGGCTATAATCTAAATACCTATGACAAGGAAGATGGCGATGTGGATGGACCTTTCTCGCTGGCTATTACAGCTGAGAATGGTGCAGAAGGTTCATTAGTATGGATTGCTTCAGACTACTTGCTTGATGACCAGTACAACTCATATTCATCAGGAGCTAATTCAGACTTCTTCATGAATGCAATCTCTTGGAAGATGTCAGATACCGAGAATCTAGCAATCAGATCTAAATCACTTGATTACAATTATCTGACCATATCTGCATCAGCAGCCAAGCTCATTAAGATTATCCTGATAGGTGTACTTCCAATAGGATACTTAATCTATGGCATCGATGAAGTAGTCAGAAGAAGAAAGGTGAGTCTGGAATGAAAAGAGCGAAGACATTGCTGATACTAGGTGCAATCCTGGTAGCTTTATTAGCAGCAATTTTTATTGAGAAGGCTGTTAAGCAGCACATAGATAAGATTAATTCTGTGGATGAGGAAGCATTTACCATTGCAGAAGATGATGTAACTAAGTTGGTAGTTGCTGCAGGTGATAAGGAAGTTACCCTTACACATGAAGACGGGACTTGGACTAACAATGATGATACTGATTTCCCAGTTGATCAGGATTATGTATCTGACATGGTGGCACATTTTGAGTCAGTTCATGCCAGCTTCGTGATTGAGGATGTGACGGATTATAGTCAGTATGGCTTAGATTCACCTGAGGCGACAGTTACTTTTACCACTGCAGATGGGGAAAAAGTGATGACTTTCGGAACATTTTCTACAATCGATGAGAAGAGATATATATGCGTAGATGGTGGCAATGTATACCTGATTGATGAGGATTTGCTAGAGGATGTTTCAGCAGATATTGAGGATTACCTGGATAGGGATCAGGTGACTGACTATAGTCAGCTCACAGAACTGATAGTTACAGGCGATAGTAGTATACATGCCGTATATGATCCTGATGGGGATTATACATACACTGATGCCTACGATTATTACAGCGTGGATGGCGATGAGCATCAGCCATTATCATCAGACAAGATTGCCTCATACTTAAGCACACTTACTTCCATGGATCTGTCTAAGTATGAGACCTATAAGGCCACCGCAGATGACCTCAAGGAGTATGGATTAGATAACCCTAGTCTGACAGTTAAGGTTACTGGTGATATAGCCTCTGAGGAGGATGAGGATTCTAAAGAATCCCAATCACAGAGTATATATCTGGCCCATGAGAAAGATGCTGATAAAGCTTATCTATACTTCGACGGCTCTACTATCGTATATACGATAGATTCAGAGACCTATGATAAGATAGCAGATGCAAGTTATAAGTCACTTCGTCCTGATGAGGTGGTTAGCATAGACTGGACTAAGGTAGATGAGATTACCACAACAATTGATGGTGATACTACTGTGATTCAGGTGGCCTATGACAAGAATGATGGTAACAGCTATAATATCGACGATGAGGATGTGGATTTCGTAACAGCAGTCACTGAGATAGACGGACTTAATCTCACCGAGGTGGGAAAAAGTTACGAGAAAGGCACCGAAGAGCTGGCCTTTAGTATTCTTTTGAATGACGAGGATCAGACTGTAATTAAAGTAGCACTGTACCAATATGATGGTGATAATTGCGTAGTCACTGTGGATGGCCAGGTAGTGGGCCTATGCAGTAGGACTTCCATGTCGACCCTCAGAGAAGAGATGACAAGTGCCATTTTAAACAAAGGCAAGAATACGGAAGAATAGTAAAAAGGGTTTCTAGAGATTACTCTAGAAACCCTTTATTTATGGTTGAGCTTACGGTATTCCTTAGGTGTAAGCCCGTACTGCTTCTTAAAAATCTTATAGAAGTAACTGAAATTATTGTAACCCACATCAGAACTGATATCAGTAACAGATAGCTCAGTGGTGGATAGTAGGAAGGATGCGTATTTAAGTCGCTTCTCCTGCAATAGATCCGTATAGTTGCGGCTTGTGCGTCGCTTTATAATGCGGCTAATAGTATATAAGTCAGTGTCTAATTCCTGGCAGAGATTAGATAATTCTCCATCTCTATAATTCTCTTCAATTAGGCTGAGGACCTTCATCATAACTTCATCCTCGAACCTGTCACCACCGATGGTAAGTGTCTCAGTGTGCTGTAGTAGATGTAAGAACAGCAGTCCCACGGTGCTCTGGTTAATGAGACCAGAATTAGGGAGATTCTCAAGTAGGGCATATATAAGATTCTCCATAAGGTTCTGAACTGGCAGTACATCTGCCACCTGAAAGTGTAGGTAGTCTACATGGCCACTGGTACTCCTGAGGCAGTCTATGATGAAATCTCTAAGCATGGAATTCTCATTGCCAAGCATCATCAGGACTCTATCGAAGAATTCAGGAAGAATCATGATATTGACAGCTATGTCATTCTCTCTGGCAGGATATATCTCCTGGGTGGCATGCTGATTCATCAATAATAGTTCCCCTTGACGAAGGATTACTTCATTGCCATTGACCTTGTGTCTGGTGAATCCACTAACCATATAGACCATCTCTACATAGTTATGGCTGTGCTTGGGGAAGTGGGCGAACCTGGTGTGGGCTCTTAAATCTATTAACTTACCCTCATCTAGAAGCTTCTTGGCATCTATGACAGAGGAGTTGTCACTGCTATATATACTGGTGTTAATGGCACCTGCATTCTTTAATAGTAATTGTTCCTCGTGGGTGATAGGACGAAGTCTATTAAGTATCTTCTGATTCATAAAAACTCCTTATTCACAAATTAAGCCTTTTGGTGAAAATGCAATAAAAGAAATTGAAAAATTTATTCAATACTAATAATCATAATAATGCAAAGTGCAAATTAGGTCAATAAATTTGCCAACAAAGTGATGATTAATGCAAATTAAGATAGATATAATTTATATAAATGAATTAGAGCGAATCGTCAGTCATGTAGTTTATGGTTATAGCTTATAAAAAAGGGAGGCAATAATGAGCAATTATTATGCAGCAGTGGATATTGGTGCATCAAGTGGAAGACTAATGTTAGGCTCAGTTACCAATGGGAAGATTGAGCTTGAAGAAGTCCATAGATTCTACAATGGACTGAAGGAAATGGATGGTCATATGTGCTGGGATACAGCATATCTATTCGGTGAGATTAAGACTGGACTGAAGAAATGTAAGGAACTTGGCAAGATTCCTACATCCATCGGTGTGGATACCTGGGGTGTAGATTTCGTTCTCTTGGATGAGAATGATGAGTTGGTGGGCCAGGCAGTAGGCTACAGGGATAGTCGCAATGAGGGCATGGATGAGGAAGTATATAAGATTATTTCTGAAGCCGATCTATATGCCCGTACAGGAATTCAGAAGGCTATCTTTAACACAATCTATCAGCTTATGGCGCTTAAGAAGCAGAATCCTGAGCAGCTTAAGGCAGCTCGTACACTTCTTATGATGCCTGACTATATGCACTTTTTACTTACAGGTCAGAAGGCTCAGGAGTATACTAATGCAACTACAGGACAGCTTATTAACCCTGAGACAAAGGATTGGGATTATGGACTCATTGAGATGCTGGGATATCCAAGAGATATATTCCAGAAGGTGAGTGTGCCTGGTACAAGTTTAGGATACTTTAGATCTGAGCTGGTTGAGGAAGTAGGCTTCAATTGTGAGGTGGTATTACCTGCAACACATGATACTGGTTCAGCAGTACTTGCCGTTCCATCTAACGAGAAGAATACTCTCTATATCAGTTCTGGTACATGGTCACTTATGGGTGTGGAAGCCATGAAGGCGGACTGCTCTAAGGAGAGTCATGCCCTCAATTTCACTAACGAGGGTGGATATGACTATAGATTTAGATACCTTAAGAACATCATGGGTCTGTGGATGATTCAGAATGTTAAGAAGGAACTGAATGACCAGTATTCTTTTGCGCAGCTGTGTGAGATGGCTGAAAGCAGCAATTGTAATTCAATCGTAGACTGCAATGATGAGTGCTTCCTAGCACCTAAGTCTATGATGGAGGCAGTGGCCGATTTCTGTAAGAGAACTAATCAGGCGGTTCCTGAGAAGCCTGCAGATTATGCCAGAGTTATATATAAGAGCTTGGCTGTATGTTACAAGAAGACTCTTGATGAGATTGAATCTATCCAGAAGGTTAAGTACAACACAATCTTCGTAGTAGGTGGTGGTTCTAATGCTAAGTATCTTAATGAACTCACAGCTGCTGAGACAGGTCTTACAGTGTCAGCTGGTCCAGGAGAGGCGACAGCCATCGGCAATATCCTGGTGCAGATACTTGCTAAGGGAGAGTTTAATTCATTAGAGGAGGCACGTGCAGCAGTTGCAGCGTCCTTTGATGTAAAAATATACGAGTAATACAAATATAGGAGGATAAGAAATGTTAGTAGAGACAAAGGCTAAAGTCGGAGTATTTTCCATCGCTTTAGGGGCATACTTGCCACAGTTCCCACAGTTGGTTCCAGAGTTCGAGGCTCAGTACGCAGCTTTTAAGAAGACTATTCCTGGCACAGTTGAGATAGTAGATGGTGGAATGGTAACTACAAAAGAGCAGGCTATGGAAGCAGGAGATAAGTTCAGGGCAGCTGATGTAGATTTAGTTTTCTTACAGATGCTCACATACGCAACTAGTTATAATATGCTTCCAGCAATCAGAGATCTAGATGTACCAGTGGTACTTGTTAATGTGCAGAAGCTTAAGGCTCCTGATTATGCTAATACTGATATACCTAAGTGGTTGGGCGAGTTATATGCCTGCGGTGCCGTAGGCGAGGCAGTGGCTGATCTAGAGAGAGCTGGCAAGAGACATGCTGTTATTACAGGTGTAGTCGAGGGTGGCGATGAAGTGGTTGCTGCTGAGATTGCGGATTGGTGTACAGCAGCTCAGGTGCGCCGCAGATTCAGAGATACTAATATCGCTCAGATTGGTAGACCATATCCTGGTATGATGGATCTATACATCGATGAGACTAATCTCTACAACAGAATGTTCCTATATACCAAGCAGTTCGATTGGGAAAAGATGTGGGCTATTGCAGATGATATTACAGACGAAGCTGCTATTAGAGCTAAGGCTGAGGATATCATAGATACCTTCGATATAGAAGGCGGAGCCACTGTGGAAAAAGTATGGGATATGGCTAAGTACGTAGTTGCTTTTGAGCAGTGGGTTAAGGATGAGAAGTTAGGACTTATTGCATCTCACTATGATGGATTCGCACAGGGCAAAGCAGGAGTGCTTGATAGTATGCTTATACCTGCATTCTCAATGCTTATTAAGCAAGGCACTGCCTGTGCAGTAGAGGGCGATATGAAGGTTGCCATGGCTATGTCAATTCTTAAGACTATAGCTGGTACTGGTCAGCTCTCAGAGATGTATTCAATTGATTTCAATGAGGATATATGTATCATTGGTCACTCAGGCTCAGGCGATGCAGATATTTCTCAAGGCAAGAAGCCTACAATGAAGATTGTTCCTGTATTCCACGGCAAGACAGGAGGCGGATATCTGACACAGTTTTATCCACCTGTTGGGGATGTAACATACCTTGCTATCACTCAGGACATGAACGGCAACTTCAAGTTCATTGTCGCTGAGGGTGTTAATGAGGAAGGCCCAATCTTTACTTTTGGTGATACTAATATGCGTACACGATTCTCTATCGGAGCTAGAGAATTCGTTAATAAGTGGAGTGAGGCAGGTCCTACTCATCATATGGCAGCAGCAGCTGGACGTCATATCGATACAATTTTGAAGGTGGCTAAAATTATGAATGTTCCATGTGAGATTGTTTGCCGTTAGTGTTGATAATATCGTAAATCTTTCATAAAACAATTCAAGTGAAACCCACCGATTTTTCGGTGGGTTTTGCATTTTAAGTTAAAAATAAACAAAAAACCATCCAAAAAATACATGGAGCAATTTATCTACACAAGCTAAATTATTAGTAAAAGAATCGACAATTAAACAAAAGGAGAAGAATTGTCGGAAAAATTAGGATTGGGGGATTTTTTATGAAGAAAAAACTTTTTAGTGCTTTATGTGGACTGTCTCTGGTTGCAGTAGCCGTAGTCGGATGCGGTAGTGCAGCAGAGGATGGAGCTGCAGCAGATGGGGGATCTGCAAGTGGTTCATCAGCAAGCACAATTACAATCATGGCCAGCCAGGATTGGATTGAAGATTCAGAGCAGGAGTTAGGAGCTAAGTTCGAGGAGGAGACTGGCATACACGTAGACTATCAGATCCTTCCTGCAGATCAGTATCAGGATGTACTTCTTACCAGACTTAATTCTGGTGAGGGCCCAGATATCTTCATGGCTCAGTCAGGATTTGCTATTGAGACCACATACAAGGTACAGGAAAATGCAGTAGATTTATCTAATGAGTCATGGGCTAGCAGCTACAGCGTATTTTCAGCAGATCAGACTTCTGTAGATGGTGTTAATTATGGTATGACATATTATGACACCACAACAGATTATTACATGATCTACAACAAGAAGATTATGGAAGAGGCAGGAGTAACTGAAGTGCCTACTACATTTGCTGATTTTGAAGCTGCATGTCAGAAGGTTATGGATTATGGTGTAACACCTATCTATGAGCCAGTTGCTGATGGATGGCATCAGACTATGCTTTGGACTGAGAATGGTCAGGTGTTTGATAAGCTTGAGCCAGGTATCATCGATAAGCTTAACAACAATGAGACTACATTTGCAGAGAATGAGAATATGCTTACAGCACTTACTCAGATTAATGATTTAGCTCAGAAGGGATATTTCGGAGACAATTATCTCTCAGATGAGTTCGCGAATGCCGAAGGATACTTAGCTTCAGGTGAGTATTGGATGAGTATGCTTAAGCCAGGTGCTATTAAGTCAATCGTTGCAAGTGAGAATAATACTGCAGGATACACAGAGGAAGATTTCGGAATCATGCTTCTTCCAATCTGTGACAACCAGTACTTAAATGTACATCCTACAGGTCCTTCTAAGTTCATCTACTCAGGCTCAGCTAATATCGATGCAGCTAAGCAGTATCTTGAGTACATTACAACTAAGGACAGCATCCAGTATGTAATTGATAATGCATCTGATGTGGAGAACCTGCCATTTGAGGTGGGTCAGACTACAGAGTATTTAGCAACTACAGAGGAGTTCTTAGGAAGTTATGACGATGCACATTCTGGCATGGTATTACAGGATGTAGTTAAATACTACAATGAGCAGTGGATGGATATCTCAGCTAATATGGCTTCTATGTTCATTGGGGATATGACTCCAGAGGAAGTACTTCAGGCAATCGATGATGGTAGAGCACAGCTTGCTGAGGCTGCTGGAGATGAGAACTGGTAATTGATAAATCTAAATATTAAGGGACTTGGGCCTCCAGGTCCCTTTTATTGTGCAACTATCTAATAGAACTATCCTAGAAAAAAGTATAAATATATACACATTCCATGGTTATTTGAAATGAATTGTTGCATAATATTTTAAATTTAAAAACTAGAGGGGGAAGGACATGATACTAACAGTTACACTTAATGCAGCAATTGATAAAAGATATGTGGTGGAGAACTTCGAAGAAGGCGAAGTAAATAGAGTTATAGAGTGCGAGTATGTACCAGGAGGAAAGGGACTCAATGTATCGAAACCTCTTGCGGTGGCTGGTGCGGATGTAGTGGCGACAGGTTTCGTGGGCGGATTCGCTGGCGAATATATCTGCAGTAGATTGGCAGACTATAAGGTACAGGATGGATTCTATAGAGTTGAGGCGGAGAGTAGATCATGTATTAATATATGGGATACAGCTAAGAAGAAGCAGACAGAATTCCTGGAGCCAGGATTTACCATTGAACATAGTGATTGGCAAGGTTTTGAAGAGAAGTTCAAAGCTCTGGCTAAAGATGCCGATGTAATTACCATGTCAGGTAGTGTGCCTAAGGGCCTGGATGCTACCGCATATACGAAGTTAATCGCCATAGGAAAGGCGCTTGGCAAGAAGGTGATACTGGATACCAGTGGCAAGCTACTAGTGGAGGCGGTAGAAGAGATTCCATATATGATTAAGCCTAATATTGATGAGATTGCCATGCTTACAGGACGTAAGATTAGTGTGTCAGCTCCAGACTTCTATGAGACCGTGGTAGCTGCAGCCAAGCAGGTACATGAAAAGGGAGTAAGCATCGTAGTAGTATCCCTAGGAGCGGATGGCTCCATTATGGTATGCCCCGATGGAGTGTACAGAGCAATAGTTCCAAGGGTGGATGCAGTCAATACAGTGGGATGCGGAGATTCCATGATAGCTGGTTTTGCTCTATCTATCTCAGAGGGATTGAGCTATACAGATTCATTAAAAAAAGCCTCTGCCATTTCTGCAGCTGCAGCCATGACAGAGGAGACTGGATGGTTCAGACTTGAGGATATGAATAATATCCACAACAAGATTGTGATAGAACCATTAACTATTTAGTTTCTTTGGTTGAATTATCAGGTGAGAGATAAGTATACATAACTGCATTATATTCAGATGATACTAGAGCTATCAATGTAATGTTACCAGAGTCTAGACGCCATATGTCTGACAGCTGTGTGACATCATTGGTAGCTTCTTTGGTCTTACCATACTTATTCTCTAATTGCTTATGTATGTCGTTATAGTACTTAGTAACTTCCTCTCCATCCTCTGACTCGTAGATCCAGCTGATGCTGGCCATATTGCCATCTTCATCATAGGTATATCTCACCTGAGAATCATCTGCCATATAGTCACTGCTGTAGCAGTAGGATGTACCCAAGTAACTCTCGGCTTCATCGGTAGGCTCACCTAGGTCTTTAACCATAGTATCATAGCTGGTGTCGAAGCTTAGATCAGTAAATGGGATATATTTGCCAGTGGCACAACCCATTAAGGTACTGGCTGCTATGCTTAGTGTTAGTGTAAAAGTAATTAATTTCCTAGCTTTCATGTTAAAACTCCCTTTTTACGTATTGTTTAGGCGTGATGCCTTTGTATTTGTTGAAGGTCTTAATGAAATAGCTCTCATCATTGAAACCACAGGATATAGCTACCTCTCTGATAGACATATCCTTGGTGGAGAGCAATTCGCAGGCACATTCAATTCGATAATAATTAAGATAATCGATTGGAGTTCTATCGGTCATACTCTTGAAGTATCTGCAGAAATACTTAGGATTCATCCCTGCAATATGAGCCAGCTCATCAAGAGATATATTATTGGCATAGTTATCAGATATGAAGGAGAGTACCTCTTTGATGGAACTGAGTCTCTCACTGGTAATATTGTCAATAGAGTTAACGGTATAGAGCTCCTTATTAATTATTTCCCCAAATAATAGATAGAGCAAACCCTGCACTTGAAATTCATATCCGGACTTCTTACCTGATAGTTCATAGCACAGGCTGTGTACTATATCAACTATAGTTGAATCCTTCTCAGATAGATGGGTATTGATTAAGATCTTGTGCTGGATTATATCCTGGACCATCTTGCTGCAGGCATTGTTGTTCTTAAGCAACATCTGCAGGTCGAAGACTACGCAGTCGTAGAAACAGTCTGACGGAGTGCCACCGTGTAGCATTCCATCTGAAACGAAGACTACATCACCACCATTAAAGATATGAGTAGTGTCATCTAAGGTGAGGTTGAAGTGCCCCTCCCTGATATAGATTATCTCATAATTGGTATGCCAGTGGTAGGTCATGTGATAGCGTGGCGACCTAGGATTCTCATGATAGTAGGCTATCGGGAAATTAAAGGTACCATGCTGACGATGTTCTTGATAATCAATATACTTCATAAAATTATCCCCCCAGATAATAATTATAAAAAGTGAATATCGTTATATTTTTATTCAGTATAACACTTTTTATGAAAAAAACCATTATCTATAATCAAATTATGACGTAACGGTTCGCGCTAATCTTTTAAGGAGGAGAATAAAATGAGTAAAAATAGGTATATTGGGGAATACCCAGTAATTGGTATTAGACCTTGTATCGACGGTCGTAGAGGACCTCTTAAGGTTAGAGAGTCACTTGAGGACCAGACCATGAACATGGCGAAATCAGCCAAGAAACTGTTCGAGGAAAATATTAAATATTCCAACGGTGAGCCTGTAAAGGTTGTTATAGCGGATACAACAATCGGACGTGTAGCTGAGTCAGCTGCATGTGAGGCTAAGTTTAGAAAAGAGGGAGTTGCCATAACACTATCAGTAACACCATGTTGGTGCTACGGTTCAGAGACAATGGATATGAATCCACTTACTATCAAGGGTGTCTGGGGACTTAATGCTACAGAGAGACCAGGAGCTGTATACCTTGCATCGGTTCTTGCAACACATGCGCAGAAAGGTCTACCTGCATTCGGCATCTACGGTAAGGATGTTCAGGAAGCTGACGATACAGTTATTCCTGAGGATGTTAAGGAAAAGTTACTTAGATTCGGTAGAGCTGCAGTAGCAGCTGCATCTATGAGAGATAAGTCATACTTACAGATTGGTTCTGTAACAATGGGGATTGGCGGATCAATCATGGATCAGAATTTCGTAGAAGAATACCTTGGAATGAGAGTTGAGTCAATCGATGAAGTAGAAATCCTTAGAAGAATAGACGAGGGTATCTACAATGAGGATGATTACAAAAAGGCTCTCAAGTGGATCAAGGAAGAGTGCAAGCTTGGATGGGATAAAAATCCAGACTTCGTTAAGAAGAGCGATGAGCAGAAGGAAAAGGATTGGGAATTCGTAGCTAAGATGGCAGTTATCATCGAGGATCTATACCAGGGTAATCCTAATCTTCCAGAGGGCCGTGAGGAGGAAGCTGTAGGACACAATGCGATTTGCGGTGGATTCCAGGGTCAGAGACAGTGGACAGATCATTGGCCAAACTGCGATTTACCAGAGGCAGTTCTTAATACATCATTCGATTGGAATGGAGCAAGAGAGCCATTTATCCTTGCAACAGAGAATGATGCATTAAATGGACTTGGAATGTTGTTCATGAAGCTTCTTACAAACAGGGCTCAGATGTTTGCTGATGTAAGAACTTGCTGGAATACAGAATCAGTTAAGAGGGTTACAGATTACACATTGGAAGGCCATGCTAAGGAAGCTAACGGTGTCATCCACTTAATCAATTCTGGTGCATGTTGCTTAGATGCTTCAGGTGTATGTACAGATAAAGATGGCAATGCTTGCATCAAGCCTTGGTATGAGATTACCAAGGAAGACCAGAAGAAGATTATGGATTCCGTAGAATGGTGCGAGGCAGACAATGGTTACTTCAGGGGTGGCGGATGGTCATCTAGATTCGAGACTAAGGCTGAGATGCCAGCTACTATGATAAGACTTAATCTTGTTAAGAATTTAGGCCCTGTACTTCAGATATGTGAAGGCTGGACAGTTGCTTTACCAGAGAAGGTATCAGATACACTCTGGAAGAGAACAGATTACACATGGCCATGTACATGGTTCACACCTAGATGTGATGGCAAGGAAGGCAGCCCATTTGAGAATGCATATTCACTCATGAACAACTGGGGTGCCAACCACGGAGCAATCTCATATGGTCATATTGGTGCAGATCTTATCACAATGGCTTCAATGCTTAGAATTCCAGTATGTCTACACAATGTACCTGACAAGGACATCTATAGACCAGCGGCTTGGAATGCATTCGGAGCAGATAAGGAAGGCCAGGACTTCAGAGCATGCTCAGCATACGGACCACTTTATAAGACAGTTAGATAATTATTATAGCCGGAAGCGAAAGCTTCCGGCGGATTTAAAGGGGAGAGCGAAACGTTTCGCTTAGGGTGAAAAAGTGTCAGCTACCATTCGAGATATAAAAGCACGCACAGGTTTAAGCCTTGCAACCATTTCAAAGTATTTAAATGGGGGCAATGTGCTTCCAGAAAACAGAGAAAAAATAGAGGCAGCAATCAATGAGCTGAACTATCAAGTAAATGAAATGGCAAGAGGACTTGTTACCAACAAGACCAGAACTATAGGAGTATCGGTTCACGATATAGGCAGTATCTTCTGTGGATTCTTGTTAAGGCATATAGGAAGAGTGCTTAAGGATAACGGATACAGCATGATTATCTGTGACGCCAGGGACGACGAGGCGGCAGAGGCGGATAATATTAGATTCTTCTTAAACAAAAAGGTGGACGGGATAATTATTATTCCTGTTTCACGAAATCCCAAATTTTTGAAAGAAGCAATCAAAGCTATGGTTCCAATAGTTCTCTTGGATAGGTCCATCAGTGGCAGCAATTGTGACTGTGTCAGAATCGACAATCGCGTGGCAGCCAATATGGCTACTGAATACTTGCTAGAGAACAATCATAAGAGAAATGCAGTGATATATTCCAGCGTAGATTATACAGGTATAGAGCGCTACAAGGGATTCATGGAGACTATGGCAGATGCAGATCTTCCAGTTAAGGATATGTATCAGTGCCCTGGAACCCACAGCATAGAACACGGCTATAAGAGCATGACTGAATTACTTGCGCTAAAGGAGAGGCCTACGTCAGTTTTTACCACTAATTATGAGGTGACTTTGGGAGCGGTGATGGCAGTCAATGAGTCCAAGTACAACTGCCCAGAGGATATATCTATACTGGGATTTGATAATCTCATTCTTTCTCACGTGGTTCAACCTAAGATGACCATGGTAGTACAGCCTATGAGAGAGATGGGAGAAAAAGCAGCACAATTAATTCTAAAGAGAATAAAGGATAAGGAGCATGATGCTCCGATGGAATATATATTAAATACCAAATTGGAAATTGGTAATTCCATTAAATGCTTGAAATAGAAATTAAAGGGAGAAATAATGGGAGATTTATTGTTAGGAATAGATATAGGTACATCGGCCTGTAAGATTGCAATTTTCAATAAATCAGGCCA
>JAILNO010000128.1 GCA_024691465.1 Pseudobutyrivibrio sp.
CCATTATCTATTTCTATAACAGAATCACAGGCCTTGAGAATGAACTCATAATCATGGGTTATAACAAATATGAATCTCTCAGGTGTAATAAGGCTCTTAATTAATTTAGACGTCTCACTCATATGGAAATAATCCAATCCACTAGTAGGCTCATCGAATACAATTATCTGCTTTTTACAAGTGGCAGCACAAGCCGAAGCCACCCTCTGTTTCTGACCTCCCGATAGAGTCATGGGGTGTCTTTCCTTTAGATCAATTATATCCATATCTGACATGATAGAAGTAATCTGCTCTTCATTTAGCTCTTCAGCCCCTAACGAGACCTCCTCCATCACTGAATTAGTAAATAGCTGATGATTTACATCCTGCATAACCATGAAGCTGTTTGATATGCGTGTATTCTTCCTGGCTCTCCTATGGTCCAGATCCACCTCACCCTTCTGCCGCTTCAGGTAACCACACAGGGAAGATATAAAGGTAGTCTTACCTGCCCCGTTGTCTCCAATAACAGCTATTATCTTGCCTGAATGAAGAGTCTCATCCTTAATCTTAAGGGTAGTCTGCCTATTGTATTTGACAGATACATCCTTAAAACTAATCTGATGGCTCCCAACCTGAACTCGTCTGAAGTCGTTTTTAAGACCTGATAGATTTACGTTTCGAATACCGGTTCTTAGTCTATCATTCTCATTCATCTGAGCCACCTGATTAATATTCATGGCAGACTTGATTTCGCCATCCTCGAGATAGTAGATGTCGTCCACTAAGTATTTAATGTACCACAATCTATGCTCAGCTATCAGGATAGTCTTGCCTTTCTTCTTGAGTAGCTTCAGGATATCCGCAATCTCTTTCATGGATTTAAAATCCAGATTAGATGAGGGCTCATCTAACACATATACATCAGGGTTCATTGCATATATACTGGCAAGTGCTATCTTCTGTTTCTCACCACCAGACAGGTTGAAAATATTTTTATCTAATAAATCTTCTAGTTTAAGTTCCTGCGCCACTTCGTATATACGTCGCCTGATATCCTCCGGCTTCATACCATGATTTTCACACCCGAAGGCTATTTCATAGGTGGTATTAACCGTATAGAACTGTGTTCTAGGATTCTGAAAAACCGTACCAACCTTTAATGACAGCTCGTATAGGGAGCAGGCCTGCGGATTCAAATCATCTATGCGGATAGTCCCGCTTATCTCTCCGTCATAGTAATCAGGTATCATGCCATTAATAATCTTTAACAGGGAACTTTTGCCACAACCACTTTTGCCGCAAAAAAGCACGCATCTCCCCTCAGGAATCCTTAGCGAGATGTCCTTAAGAGCATAATCAGGTTGCATATTATACTTAAGATATACCTTGTCCAATTCAATCATTATTATCTCCGAATCAAAAAATATATTGCCATAAGAAGCCATACGCAAGTGAATCCTATGACTATATAATCTATCAATCTAAGCTCTACTTTTACCATGGAGGTGTGTTCCACCTCGGAATCAATTCCCCTGCACATTGCCGCTGCTGAAAGCTCGTCACTAATCTTAAGTACCGAGACAAATAATGGCACCAGGGTATATTCCATGGTCCTTATAGGACATCTAAAAAAACTTATTAGATTAAAATCTATTCCACGCATCTTCATAGCAATCCTAATTGAACTCCACTCCTCTTTGATGGTAGGGAAGCATCTAAAGACTACAGAAGTTGCTATTATTATTTCTTTGTTCCAATTCATCTTCCACATGGCTGCAATGAACTCACTAACCTCTGTGGTCTCTATAAGCCATTTAGCCAGCATGAAGCAAGGCAATAGTTTCCTTAAACCCACACTTACGAATATAACAAGCGAAAGGGCAAAGTTCACAGGCAAATTGCTCACCAGAAGCTGTATTGCTACACATACTCCGAATATAATCAGGTATCTAACAACATTAGCCCTTTGCCCTCCTATCCATAGGATAAGAGAACAAAAGGCAATAACTGCAATCTCATAATATAGAGACTGCCCCATCAACAATATGATATCTAATAGGAATAGGAGCAAAATTTTGGTTCTCGGATCAAATTTTACTAGCTCCCTTTGCATTACATAACGCCTGCCTTCTTAAGATGCTTGGCCATAATTTTCTCTGTGAATATCGATCCTAAGTATGAACAAAGCATAGTAACTACCATCATTACTGGAAGCATCCACCATGGTGTTAAAGCGCGGACTGTTTCCTCGAATCCTTCCGATAGTCCTCCCTCTAGCGTTGAGAAGAAGTAATCCCTCATTACCCAAATTGGTATGAAGCCTCCGAATAGATTCAATGAAAAGAACATATGGCTCAACTGATTCTTCTTGAAATCCTTATACTCTCCCTGTCTTGAAATGAGTGCTGCAATAATTCCTGCTGGAACACTTACAATTGGAGCAATTGGAATATGACCTGATGCAATCAGAATAATACTAGGTAGAACTGCTGCAATCACAATTGGAATCCATGAAGGGGATTTTGCAAGCATCATATGATAAGTAGGTGCAGAAAATACTGCAACAATCATAGGCATAAGCAAGAACAAAATTCCCACTGGCATACAAATCGCTCCAATAATAATGTATGTCACTAAATATAGCGCAATAAATACTCCTGCTGAAATAGCATTTCTAGAACCATTTTCTCTTCTTTTTCTCTCCATTTTTTCTTCCTTTCTTTGGATTAATTTATTTTCCAGTCCTGATCGTTCATCTGCAGATTCCATAACCTTGCATACAAACCATCCTGACTTAGAAGCTCAGCGTGTGTACCATTTTCTTTAATCAAGCCATCGTCTAATACGTATATTTGATCCGCCTGTTCAATGGTCTTTAATTTATGGGCAACTACAATTACCGTCCTCCCCTTTATCAGTGAACTAATAGCCTTTTGAATCTCTCTTTCATTTTCCGGATCCAATGAAGAGGTAGCCTCATCCAAAAGCACTATAGGTGCATTCTTCAAAATAGCTCTGGCTATTGATATCCTCTGCTTCTCCCCGCCTGACAGGGTAGAGCCTCCCTCGCCTATCACTGTGTCGAATCCATTTTCCATCTTCATAATGAAGTCATAGCAATTGGCCATTTTGGCAGCAGCTATTATTTCTTCTTTCGTTGCATCCTCTCGGCCATATCTAATGTTATTTTCAACAGTATCAGAGAATAGATATACATCCTGAAATACCATAGAGATGTTCTTCATCCACTCCTCAGGCTCTACAGTTCTAGCATCTATACCTCCTGCCTCTACTTTCCCTGCGTCCACATCATAGAATCTGGTCGCAAGCTTAAGAACGGTACTTTTACCTGAGCCTGAAGGCCCTACAAGTGCTGTCATGGTACCTGGCTTAAACTCCATAGATACGCCCTTTAGCACAGGCTTATTCTTGTATGAGAAATGCACATCATCAAATCGTATAGTCTCACTTTCAGGTGCTTTACTATCACCCTCCATCATAGGTTCATTAATAAGATTAATGATTCTGCCTCCTGCCTTTGCAGCCATAAGCATCTCAGCATACCCTGTAATTGCTACTGCTATAGGGTCAAATACCCTGGTTCCGACCAATAGAAACATGGCAAATACACTAATATCTATAGTTCCATACTTAAGGAGATACACTCCCATAACTGTCATGGTTGATATGCCCATTCTAAGAAATGAAACCGCCACCAGATTAAGAGGTGTAACAAA
>JAILNO010000130.1 GCA_024691465.1 Pseudobutyrivibrio sp.
AAATATAGTAGTATTATAATACTTAATATAATATATGGCAATAAAAAAGCACATCCTAAATGGATGTGCCTAAATATTATTTCTTACCGCAGCAGAACTTATACTTCTTACCTGATCCGCAAGGACATGGATCATTACGTCCAACTTTCTTCTCTGAACGTACAATAGTATGCATATTCTTAGCTTCCTTAGTAAGTTCCTTACGAGTATCCTCGTCGAAAATCTTCTCCCACTGTGGAAGACCATACAGCCAATCAGCCTTAGCATCAATCATGTTCTTGAAGAGCTTAGTCTTATCAAACTTAAGTGATACTACTGTATCCTCTTCCATGGTATCGATTGGATTAGGATTAACAAGAGACTCATTAATACCATCAAGGAAACCTACCATAGGCATGATATCTATATTATATTTCTCAGCAAGTTCCTTAACAGTACCCTTAACCTCTGTGTCAGGATCATCAAGAAGCTGCTCATAGATGCCCTTCTCTAACAAAAAGTAATTCTGCCAGAATCTCTGTAACTCAGCCTGTGACTGATTCTGGTTATAGGCAATCTTCTGCCAATTCTCAAGTAAACTCATGTTATAAACCTCTCAATTTAATAATCTAATCAGTGGCATGCCACGAATGGAATTATACCATATATAAAAATAAAAGGCTAGCCAATGGCTAGCCCTAACTATTAATCATATATAACTCTAACACACTTAATAGGTGTACGGTACATGTAGTTGGAAATCTTAATTCCATCACGCTTATTAGATGCATGAACAATCTGTCCACCACCTATATATATAGCTACGTGATTAATATAGCTTCCCTTACCATAGAATACCAAATCACCAGGCTTAAGCTCCGATGTGGAAATGGTAGTACCTTCATTAGCCTGCGCTCTAGAAGAGTGTGATAAGTATACTCCATACTGTGCCATAATCTGCATAGTAAATCCAGAACAATCAACGCCATTAGTAAGTGAAGTACCCCCCCACACATATCTATTACCTACATACTGAAGAGCATTATCACAGATGGCAGAGCGTACATCCGAAACACCCTCACCATATCTGGCTTCAGTAAGTGTCATAGCTGTTCTAAGAGATAAGTCTATATCAACATACTCAGATGATACATATCCCTCATCACCATCTACATCAACCTTAATCCACTCATCATCCTGAGTATTATCAAGAATTGCGACTTCCTCACCATCAGCGAGCTGATAAATAATCTCACAATCTGTATTAGGCTCAACTCTAACTCTAAGACCACCAGTATTAGATGTAGCTACATACTCAGCAAGCTCTAATGCCTTATCCCAAGCAGCATCACCAGTAATTAAGTACTCAGAAAGTACGTAACCTTCTACCTCACCAGAAGAAATGTAGCTCCACTCTCCTTCTGTACTAAGAATCTCACAGGCTGCCTCAGCTGGAAACTTACCAACAAGCTTAGCATCAGAAGATGCACTCTCACGGATATTAAGATTACCCTCAGAGACATTACAAATACCTATATTGTCATAACCATATATATCACCAAGTGACTTAGCAGTAGCAATGGCATCAGAATCTGTAACAGTAAGTGACTCAAGAGATGCTAAATCAACTGCCCCTGCGCTAACAGCACCTGCTGTAACAGTGGCATCACTAGGAACTTCTATATTATTATTGTTAGAATCAATGCAAAAATCAAAAATAAGTGCCAGTGCACAAACTAATGAGAAAGCAGAAATTATACGCTTTTTCATGTGACCTCCAATTTACATAGAAAAACTGCAACATAAGAATTATAACAAGTAACGTCTACCTTGTCAATATTTTGTAATATTTATGTAACATTATTCTTGTTGAAGTATTCCTTTGCTGTCATCTTATCCTTGCTCATCTGATTCTTAAGCTCATCAATGGAATTAAATTTCATCTCAGGTCTAAGGAACTCATGAAAAGTAACCTTTACAAATCTACCATATAAATCCCCATTATAATCTAATATATGAGTCTCGATTCCAACAATCTCCTTATCTGACACAGATGGCTTAGTACCTACATTGGTAACACCATGATAAATGCGTCCATCGAAATCAATTGAAGTAACATATACTCCGAACTTAGGCACCAGCTTAGATGCCTCAGGCGTAATATTGATAGTAGGTATTCCTATCTGATGGCCCAAGTGAGCTCCATGAACCACCTCGCCCCAGACGAAATAATTATATCCTAGCATCTCATTGACGCTTGATATATGTCCTTCCTTAAGCTCCTCACGTATATAAGTACTGCTGATATCTCGATTGTTCTTCTTAATCTTATCAATTACCCTCAGCTCGAATCCGAACTCATCAGCTAAGACTCTAAGTAAATCTACATTACCAGCACCCTTATATCCAAAAGTAAAGTCTGAACCTACCACCATATATTTCATATTGAGATTCTCGACCAGAATTCTAATAAAACTCTCAGCGTCGGTCTCCATAAGCTTAGAATCAAATGGACACTCAACCAGATATTCTAATCCATTCTGCTCAAGCATATACATCCTCTCCTTATTAGTAATAAGAGAGGGAGAATCATCCTTCATAAGAGCTATACGAGGAGAATTAGTAAAAGTAACGAGACAGGAAGCATACCCATCACTGACCTTACTAATTATGTCATTACATAGTATATTGTGTCCCTTATGTATACCATCAAACTTACCAACCGTAACAGCTGTCTTTTTATTAATTTTAGTCTCAAAAAGTGAGTGCAAATATTCCATATATACTAATCCTTTTCAAGGAAAAATTTCTGTAAAGTAAAAACTGAATCATTAAAAGTGTAAATACCTAAGAAAGAATTGTCTGGTAGATATATCCTATATCGCATATCATCCTCGAAACTACTAATAGATTCAGCAAACACCAGCTCTTGAGGAATAGGTGCTCCATTGACAGCATGCTTAATAGCATCTTCAGTAGGAATAACGTACACTGTCTTCAATCCTTCAAATACCTGATCAATAGGAAGCATGATTCCATCTAGATTACCCGACTTAACTATCTTCTCAATCTCATCAAGTGTCTGTGCGTCACCTATATCGAACTGACTAACTCTAGTACGTATAAGAGACTTCATAGCACAACCGCAGCCAAGCTTCTGCCCCACATCATGACAAAGAGATCTAATATATGTACCCTTACTACAGTGAATACGTATAGTCACTTCAGGTAAACTCATATTGAGGATATCAATATTAAAAATAGTAATAGCTCGTGGCTTTCTCTCCACTTCCTTTCCTTCTCTGGCTAATTCATATAGCTTTTTACCGTTAATCTTAAGAGCTGAATACATAGGAGGCACCTGCATAATATCACCTACAAAAGACATTATAGCCTCCTCAACTTGTTCCTTAGATACATTGACAGTGTTCTTCTCTAGTATCCTGCCTGACATATCATAAGTATCAGTCTCTACCCCTAAAAGCATAACGCATTCGTATACTTTGTCCTTATCAGTGAGCATATCACATAGCTTAGTTGCTTTGCCCACGCACACAGGAAGTACGCCCGTTGCGTCAGGATCTAGTGTTCCTGTATGACCTATTTTTTTTACTTTTAAAATGCCACGAAGCCTGGCAACCACATCAAATGAAGTATACCCGGCTTCCTTATAGACATTAATAATGCCACTATTCATTAGTACATTCCTAACTCTTTAAGTTGTTTCTCGACCATGGAAACAATATTATCAACAATACTCCATGGCTCCTTGGTTGCAACTGAAAAACCTGCAGCCTTCTTATGACCGCCACCACCGTAAGTGCCAGTTATAACTGTTAGATCTACATCTCCAGTAGCACGTGTACTACCTTTGAAATCACCATCAGCTAATTCGTATAGGAAAACAGCCACCTCAACACCTGTAGTGTCTCTGAGCTGTTGAACAATTCCTTCTAAGTGCTTACTCTCAGCACCATATTCAGCCATATCCTCCGCAGTAATAACGGCAGCTATAACTTTACCATTAAGATATGTCTTGCAATTGAGTAAAGCTTTACCAAGCATACGATTCTGAACCATAGTCTTGGCAAAGTAGGTATCAGTACAAATCTTAGGATAATCTATTCCCTTAGTCATCAGATAACCAGCTGCTGCCATAGTCTGCTCTGTGGTGCATGAATACTGAAATACTCCTGTATCATGAATAATACCAAGATATAGACATTCTGCTATATCTTTAGTAATTCTATCCTTGCCGAACTGATTATAAATGAGCTCACAAGTAGAACTATCATCAGGAATTATATAGCTATATTCAGAAAATCCACTATTACTAAAGTGATGATCAATACAGATAGTATGCTTAGCGCTCTCAAAATAAGGCAATACATCACCTAATCTGCCACCATCACTACAATCAAGCGCTATATATAAATCAAATACCTGATTATCAGACACATTATGGATATCCTCTATACGGTCTGCGTTCTTAAGGAACTTGAATATATTAGGTATTGGATCAAGATATACGTGTACATCCTTATCTGGAAAATATGTAAGAATGTAATTATACATAGCAAGGCAAGAGCCAACACAATCGCCGTCTGGGCGAATGTGTCCACTAATACCAATTGAATGTGCATCACTTAATAATTCATTAAAATTCTCAATCATTATTCTGAGTCTTCCTTTGCATGAAGAGGCGCATTAACCTCATCAATTAACTTGCTCATCTTAGCTGCATAGGCTATAGACTGATCGCTGACAAAAGTAATCTCAGGAGTATTTCTAAGATTAACTCTGTGAGCAAGCTCTCTACGGATGAATCCAGCAGAGCTCTTAAGACCCTCAAGGGTCTTCTTAGCAGCCTCATCATCCCCAAGAACCGAAATATAAGCCTTGCATGTCTTAAGATCAGGAGCAACTTCTACAGATACTACAGAAGTAACTGGAGAAATGCGAGGATCCTTAACCTCAAGACGTATTATATTGCTAAGCTCACGCATAACTTCTTCATTAATACGTGTATTTTTAACTGAATTCTTCCTCATTATCTAGGTACCTCAACCATAATGTAGGCCTCAATAATATCCATCTCCTGAACATCATTAAAGTCGTCAATAACAAGACCACACTCGAAGTTAGACTTAACTTCCTTTACATCGTCCTTAAATCTCTTAAGGGAAGCTAGCTTACCTTCGTATATCTGCTCGCCCTCTCTAGAAACACGAACCATACAATCTCTTTCAAAGTAACCATCAGTAACATATGAACCAGCAATATTACCAACACCTGAAGCCTTAAAGATCTGGCGAACCTCAGCATGACCGATAACCTTCTCCTCATAAATAGGATCAAGCATACCCTTCATAGCGGCTTCCACATCATTAATAGCATCGTAGATTACTCTGTATAATCTAAGATCAACGCCCTCTCTGTCAGCAGTAGCCTTAGCCTGAGCATCAACTCTGACATTGAATCCGATGATAATGGCATTAGATGCAGATGCAAGCACAACATCAGATTCGTTAATAGTACCAACGCCACCGTGGATAGTCTTAACAATAACCTCTTCATTAGAAAGCTTCTCAAGAGATTGCTTAACAGCTTCGACAGAACCCTGTACGTCAGCCTTAACAATGATATCAAGTTCCTTAAGGTTACCTGACTGAATCTGACTAAAGAGATCATCAAGTGACATCTTAGACTTAGTCTCCTCAACAAGACGATTCTTATGCTCAGCTACAAATGTATCTGCAAATGCATGCGCTTCCTTCTCTGAGTCGAATGACATAAATACTTCGCCAGCATTAGGAACCTCAGAAAGACCAAGAATCTCAACAGGAACTGAAGGACCTGCAGTCTTAACACGCGCACCTGTATCATCTATCATAGCACGAACCTTACCATGGCAGCTACCACATGCAACAGGATCACCTACATGAAGTGTACCCTTCTGAACAAGTACTGTTGCAACAGCACCACGACCCTTATCAAGCTGTGCCTCGATAACAAGACCTCTAGCCTTACGGTTAGGATCAGCCTTAAGCTCGAGAACCTCTGCTGTAAGAAGAATCATCTCAAGTAAGGTATCGATACCTTCCTTGGTGTGTGCAGAAACAGGTACGAATACTGTACTTCCACCCCAATCCTCAGGGATAAGCTCATACTCAGAAAGCTCCTGCTTAACTCTATCTACATTAGCATTAGGCTTATCTATCTTATTAATAGCAACGATAATCTCAATACCAGCAGCCTTAGCATGATTAATAGCCTCAACAGTCTGTGGCATAACACCATCATCAGCAGCTACAACTAGTATAGCGATATCAGTAGAATTAGCACCACGCATACGCATAGCAGTAAATGCCTCATGACCAGGTGTATCAAGGAATGTAATATCCTGACCATTAATAGATACTGTATAAGCACCGATGTGCTGTGTGATACCACCAGCCTCGCGGTCTGTAACCTTAGTATCTCTGATAGCATCAAGAAGTGATGTCTTACCGTGATCAACGTGACCCATTACGCAGACAACAGGTGGACGTGATGGGAAGTTAGATGTGTCTTCCTCTTCTTCCTTAAGAAGCTCAGCAATAACATCAACCTTTTCTTCCTCCTCACAGATACAGTTGAACTCAAGTGCTATCTCCTCAGCCTTCTCGAAGTCAACCTCCTGGTTAACTGTAACCATGGTACCCTTCATAAAGAGTGTCTTAACAACAGCAGATGCCTGTACCTTCATCTTGTCAGCAAGATCCTTGATAGTAATTCTATCTGGAATAGTGATTGTGAGAACCTCATTCATATCACGTTCTGGAGCCTTAGGTGTATTATTCTTTTTCTTCTTACCACCATTCTTCTCAAGATTGATATAACGCTCTTGCTTCTTGCCGCCTAAATTATTATCTCTATCGTTATTTTTCTTCTTCTTGTCATCACGACGACCGCCCTTAGCATTGGTAGAAGGTGCCATATCAGGAACTGCCTGCTGTGATGGACGAGAGCCTCTAGGGCCACCTGGTCTATTGTTGTTAGGTCTATCCTCTCTATTATCCCTTCTATCGCCTCTGTTATCATTGCGATCGTTTCTAGGACCTCTATCATTTCTATCTGTTCTCTCAGTCCTGTTATTTCTATCAGGTCTGTCAGAGCGCTGAGGTCTGTCCTGTCTATCCTGTCTATCAGGTCTATCAGGTCTATCAGGTCTCTCACGTCTATCCTGATTCCTTGGTCCTCTAGACTGCTCAGAATTCTCTGATGGCTTTCTCTTTGAAACAAACTCAGTATCAGTAGACTGAGCTGATGCTCTTTGAGAAGGACGAACTCCATCTGCAAAAGTACGAGGTCTAATTGGTCCTCTAGGCTGAGCACTCTTCTCTCTATTGCCTTCTCTACCATCACGATTATTATCGCGATTATCATTTCTGTAGTTGTCTGAGCTACGACGACGTCTGTCATCACTGCCACGTGTTACTACGAATACATTCTTTTTCTTTTTGATAGGATTGCCATCCTTATCTACTGCAGCACGTGCCTTCTTAGCACCTTTATCAGCAGAATCCTGTGACTTCTCCTTAGGAGCCTCGGCTGCAGAAAACTTCTTGCGTACCTTTTCAACAACCTCATCCTCAACTCCACTAGTTGCTTTAACTTCTATTCCATTAGAACCAAGAAAAGCAACAATATCCTTGCTCTCTTTTCCTAGCTCCTTTGCTAATTCATATACTTTGATTTTTGCCATCTAATATCCTCCTCATCTATGCTTTAAGTATCTTATCTAGAATGCTTAAGGATAAATTTTCATCACACACAACGATTGATGCCCGAAATTCTTTTCCAATTGCATGACCTAATGATTCTTTAGTTCCATATTCTATGTACTTTACATCATAGAATTCACATGAATTAGAAAATGATTTCTTGGTATTATCTGATGCATCGTTAGCAACAATGCACAAGAAAGCACTGCCATCTTTAATAGCCTGTTCGCATGCGAACTCACCACTAGAAAGGGCGCCTGCCTTCATTGCAATGCTAATCATATTAAGTGCTTTATCTGTCATTCTCCAACTCCATATATAAGTTATCGAATACCTCTTCGCCAACGGGCCTATGTAAGGATCTATTGAAACTCTTCTTCTTAAGAGCCATATCAATACAGTCCCTATTCTTGCATACATATGCTCCTCTGGCAGAGATCTTATAAGTAAGGTCTACAGCAGCTCCTTCGTCAGTCTTAACTACACGAAATAGCTGATCCTTGGGAAGCATCTGTCCACAGGCAACACATTTCCTTAGAGGTAATTCCTTAACCTGCATTACTCTTCCTCAGATGACTCCTCAGATTCTTCAATAATATCTTCGGTATTGTCATCCTCTACATACTCGTCATTCTCATCGTAGTACTCTTCATCGTCATAGTACTCATCATCTTCATAATCTTCTTCATAATCAAGGAAGTCTCCAGCCTCTCTAGCCTGAGTCTCACTCTTGATATCAATCTTGAAGCCTGTAAGACGAGCTGCAAGACGAGCATTCTGTCCTTCCTTTCCAATAGCAAGTGAAAGCTGATAATCAGGAACAACTACACGTGCGCTCTTCTCATCTGCATCTGCCACAACAGCAACAACCTTGGCTGGTGAAAGAGCATTCTCAATAAGGTAAGCTGGATTGTCATCCCACTCAACGATATCGATTTTCTCACCGCGAAGCTCATTAACAATGGCATTAACTCTGGTACCATTCTGACCAACACATGCTCCAACTGGATCTACATCCTCATCGTTAGACCATACTGCAATCTTAGTACGGCTACCTGCCTCTCTTGCGATAGACTTAATCTCAACGATGCCATCTCTAACCTCTGATACCTCTTCCTCAAATAGCTTCTTAACAAGCTCTGGATGAGTACGAGATACAAGAATACGTGGTCCCTTGTTAGTAGACTTAACCTCTACGATATATACCTTAATACGGTCCTGAGGCTTGTAATACTCGCCCTTGACCTGCTCAGACTCAGCAAGGAATCCCTCGAGCTTACCTAAATTGACATGGATATTACTTCCAGAGAATCTAGTAACAACACCTGTGATAACCTTGTGCTGAAGCTCATAATACTCCTCATAAAGAACCTTGCGCTCTTCCTCACGAATCTTCTGTGTGATAGTATTCTTAGCTGCTGTAGCTGCAATACGACCGAAGTCCTTAGACTTAACCTCAATCTTAACCACATCGCCCACCTGATACTTACCGTCGATGTTCTGAGCCTCTGAAAGTGAGATCTCCTCAACTGGGTCAAGTACCTCATCAACAATTGTCTTAGCAAGAAAAACATGATAAGCTCCTGTCTTTCTATCGATTTCAACAGATGCGTTATCTGCCTTTCCATAATTGTTCTTACAAGCAATAAGAAGTGAATTCTCAATTGTTTCAATTAAAACATCCATATCGATATTCTTCTCTTTTGCAAGATCTGTAAGAGCATCCCAAAAATCATTTGTATTAGCTGCCATATTTCCTCCTATTTCCATTAGAAATCTATTGATAATTTGATTTGTGCTATATCTACTCTATTGAATACCTCTGTACCATCCTCAAACTCAATTGTAAAAGTATCCTTATCAAATGCCTTGAGTGTACCTGTAAATTCTTTAGCTCCGTTAATTGGCTTGTATGTCTTAATATCAACATCCTGGCCAATAGCCTTTTCAAAATGCTTATCTTTCTTTAAAACTCTGCCAAGACCAGGTGAGCTAACTTCGAAAATATAACCTTCGTCTCCACCTATCTGTGGCTCTGCATCAAGCAAGTCGTTCATCTTACGACTAACTTCGACACAATCGTCAATAGTGATGCCTCCATCCTTGTCAATATAGGCTCTTAAATAATAATCTGAACCTTCCTTGACGTATTCCACGTCATATAGCTCAAAGCCTAATTCATCAAGAATAGGGGTAATCAATTCTTCCGTACGTTTCTCGTAATCGGTGTGTTTTGACATAATGTCCTCCTATTCAGTTTTCAGTGCATTAAAAAAGCAAAAACAAAGAGAGAGCTAAAACGCTCTCTCTTAAGTCGCTCTCTTCAATAACAATAGATATTATATCAAAAAACTCAGAATTTTCAAGCTTTTAACGAAAATAGCAACTAATTAGTGGTGGAACAGTCTAAGACCTGTAAATGACATAACCATACCATACTTATTGCATGTTTCAATTACATTGTCATCACGAACTGATCCTCCTGGCTGTGCAACATATGCAACACCAGACTTATGTGCTCTTTCGATATTGTCACCAAATGGGAAGAATGCATCACTTCCAAGGGCAACGCCTGTAAGCTTATCAAGCCATGCACGCTTCTCTGCTTTTGTGAATTCGCTAGGACGGGTCTTAAATGTCTTCTTCCATACATCATCACCAATGACATCTTCAAACTCATCTCCTATGTATAAATCGATGGCATTATCTCTGTCTGCTCTCTTGATGCCATCTACGAAATCAAGTCCAAGTACCTTTGGAGACTGACGAAGCCACCAGTTATCAGCCTTCTGTCCTGCTAATCTAGTACAGTGGATACGAGACTGCTGACCAGCTCCTATACCAATTGCCTGACCGTCCTTTACATAACACACAGAATTAGACTGTGTATATTTGAGAGTAATCATGGAAATAGCAAGATCAATCTTAGCCTGCTCGGTAAGCTCCTTATTATCTGTTACGATATTAGCAAAGAAATCATCATTAATAACAAGCTCATTTCTACCCTGCTCAAAAGTAATACCAAATACTTCCTTGCGCTCTAATTGCTTAGGAACATAGTTAGGATCAATCTTGATTACAGCATAGTTGCCATTCTTCTTAGCCTTGAGAATCTCAAGAGCTTCTGGCTCATATCCAGGAGCGATTACACCATCACTAACCTCTCTCTTAATGAGCTTCGCTGTAGCCACATCACACACATCTGAAAGTGAAATGAAATCACCAAATGAGGACATTCTGTCAGCGCCACGAGCTCTAGCATATGCATTAGCAAGAGGAGTGAATTCCATATCCAGGTCATCACACCAATATATTTTCTTTTCAACTTCTGAAAGAGGAAGTCCCACAGCAGCACCTGCTGGCGAAACATGTTTGAATGAAGTTGCAGCAGCAAGGCCTGTAGCCTTCTTAAGCTCAGAAACTAACTGCCAACCATTAAATGCATCTAAGAAATTAATATAACCTGGCTTTCCAGATAATACTTCAATTGGAAGCTCACCATCCTCCATATAGATTCTAGAAGGCTTCTGATTAGGATTACATCCATATTTTAATTCTAATTCTTTCATCATATTCTCCAATCCGTCTGTACGACTACAAGGTTATCTATTAAACATTCTTGTTGATAATACGTGTCTCATACTTACCTGTTGCTATATCAATATAACGAACAAACAAAGATACTTTATTATCCTCATTAAGATTAGACCATATTAAGTTAGTGAACTCATCAATATTACCTGATATCTCAACAGGTGTAGGCTCTCCCTCATATGAAGGAAGTGGATTGCCATCGTTCATATATGTATGAATAAATCGGCCTGAACCAGCCTTAGGATTAGAATAATCAAAAGTATATCTGTTACATGAATCGCTATCGCCCATGTTAGATTTAAGAATAGACATTAAATAACTGAACTCACCATCAGCCACATGAAGAAGACCTGAAATACGAGGTGTAAAATTAGGACCATCTGGCTCGAACTCGCGTCTGCGAAGTGTCTGTTCAAAGGTCTCACCAGCCTTCATATAATCATAAATGGTATCAGTCTGATCACCGTTAGTTACAATTGTGTCATTACCTAACACTCGAACTGGAGCATAAATAATAAGACTAGGATCTGTAAGCTTAGATGGATCAAAAGCTTGTGTACGAATGCCCTCGTTCTCCTCTACAAATACTCTGTTTCTAGAATTCTCAGAACGCCCCATAATAAAATAGGCAGTGACAGCCTTGGTTCCATCCTCTGAACGACCAATGACAATGCCTCTGCCTGGATAACTGGTTTCTGATAATTCTCTTGCTAAAGATTTTACT
>JAILNO010000174.1 GCA_024691465.1 Pseudobutyrivibrio sp.
GCACAGGCTATCACATACGGATTAGATGGTATCAATGTAGATATAGAGCAGCTTCCAGGAGCGGCTAATGACGGTTATATTCAGTTCATTAAGGAACTTTCTATTAAGTGCGAGAAGAATGACATCATTCTCTCGGTAGATAATTATGTGCCTACACCTTCATCAGAAGGATACAATAGAAGTGAGCAGGCTAAGTATGCCGACTACGTAATAATCATGGGTTACGACGAGCACTATGCAAGCAGTGAGGAGGCAGGTTCTGTTGCCTCAATCGGCTGGGTTGAGCAGGGTGTCAAGGATACCCTTGAGGAAGTACCAGCAGAGCAAGTGATTCTTGGAATACCTTTCTACTGCAGAGTTTGGGAAGTGGCTGAGGACGGCTCGTTTACAAGCACAGCTTACGGAATGGATGCAATCCAGAGTTACATGAAGACCAATGGAGTGTCTGCTACCTGGAGTGATGAGTACGGTCAGTACTATGCAGAGTATGTTAGCGGAGACACCACTAATAAGATCTGGGTAGAGGATGAGGCTTCCATTGAGGAGAAGCTTAAAGTAATGGATCAGTACGGATTGGCAGGAGGCGCTTTCTGGAAGAAAGGCTTCGATAGTTCAGCCGTTTGGAGTATAATTGCAAAATACCTTTAATAATAAACCGCTAGACACAAAAAAATCATAGTTTCTAGCGGTTTTATGGGCTTTGCAACGGGTTAAAAACATTGTGTTCTAAAGGAAAAGTGTTATAATTTTGAGTATGATTACTAGGATTATGGATGTTTCTGAAGAGCCAATCAATATGGACTATATCAGAGAGGCTTCAGAGATACTTAGACATGGAGGGCTAGTTGCTTTCCCCACAGAGACAGTTTATGGACTGGGCGGTGACGCCACAGATAAGGAGGCCTCGCGTAAGATATATGCAGCGAAGGGTCGTCCATCGGACAACCCTTTAATTGTTCATATAGCAAGGTTCTCTCAGTTAGAAGATATTACCAAAGATTTACCAAAGACAGCTAAGTTATTAGCTGATGCATTTTGGCCAGGGCCACTTACTATGGTAGTTAATAAGAATGAGGTGATTCCTCATGAGACTACAGGGGGCCTTGACACAGTAGCAGTCAGGATGCCTAACAATCCAGTGGCTCTTGCTCTTATCGAGGAGAGCGGTTGCATGATAGCAGCACCTAGTGCCAATACCTCAGGACGACCTAGTCCTACTAAGGCTAGCCATGTATATGAGGATTTGTCGGGCAAAATCGACGCAATACTAGACGGTGGTGCGGTTGATATAGGTCTTGAGTCTACCATAGTAGATCTCACAGAGGATGTAGTTACCATACTTCGTCCAGGCTATATCAATATGGATATGCTGAAGGAAGTAGTTGGCGAGGTCAGGATAGACCCCGGCATTGTCTACAATGACAAGGGTACTACAGTGGGAGCCAGACCTAAGGCACCAGGCATGCGCTATAAGCATTATGCACCTAAGGGTGATTTGACAATTATTTCTGGTGAGGAAGAGAGAGTCGTTTCAACCATCAATTCCATGACGAAGGAAGCAATTAATAAAGGCTCTAAGGTTGGCATCATTGCCACATCTGAAACAGCGGTCAGATATGAAGAGGGCCAGGTATTAATTATCGGAGATAGAGCTGATGAGGGCAGCATTGCCCATAATCTATACGATATCTTGAGACAGTTCGATGAGCTTGAGGTAGATGTCATTTATTCAGAGAGTTTCGCCACACCTAAGATGGGGCAGGCTATCATGAATAGACTACTGAAGGCAGCAGGGCAGAAGACAATAGAGGTATAAGATTCATCAGGAGAATAATTTATGAATATTAACAGAGTGATTTTTGCTTCTGGTAGCGGGACCTCCAGGGCCCCTATGGCCGCAGCGATTTTTCACGCCACGGAGCATAGCCGACCGATAGTATGTGAGGCCAGGGGACTTATAGTTCAGTTCCCAGAGCCGCTTAATCAGAAGGCAGAAGCAATTCTTATTAGTAATGGCATAGAGCTGAAGGAATACTCTTCCAAGCAACTGGTTGAATCAGACTTTTCTGAGACTACGCTGGTTATTACCATGGAAGAGACCCAGAGGCAGAAGATATTAAGTGAATATGCAAACGCCACCGAGGAGAATACCAGACTTCTTAATGAGCTTGTAGGGGACGAGCTTGAAGTTATGGATCCTTATGGAGGGTCAGTACAGACTTATGGGCTGTGCTATGAGGTTATGAAGGCCTCAATCGAGAAGTTAATGAAGGTTTTAGAAGCATAATAATACATGTATTGGAGGATAAGACCATGAGTGATAAGAGACTTGATTACATTAGCTGGGATGAATACTTTATGGGCGTTGCAGTATTATCGGGTATGAGATCTAAAGACCCAAATACACAGGTTGGAGCTTGTATTGTAAGCCAGGACAACAAGATATTATCTATGGGTTACAATGGTTTTCCAAATGGTTGTTCAGATGACGAGTTTCCTTGGGCAAGGACGGGAGACCCTCTGGAGAATAAATATTTCTA
>JAILNO010000189.1 GCA_024691465.1 Pseudobutyrivibrio sp.
CTTCACCCTAGTCGCAATCTCTTCAACTATATCGCACAGTTCGAAATCATACTTGGACAGATTAATTGATATAGGTACTAAAGGAAGCTCCTTCTCTATCACCTCTTTAATATCCTTAATTACGCAATCCAATATATATAAATCAAGCTTATGAATAAGCTTAGCATTCTCAAGTACATATATGAAATGATCAGGAGGAATCAATCCCTTTACAGGATCAATCCATCTGGCAAGTGCTTCCTCATCGCACACCATGCCATTAACAGATCTTATAATCTGCTGATAGTATGGCTTAATCCATCCCTCTTCCATAGCTTTTTCGAAAGAATTAATTACATACTCGTAGTGAATAGCCTGTGCATGTATATTGTCATCATAATAACAGTAGCTAGAGACATATGCTCCCTTTTCTGTATCGCCGGCAATCTTGGCTCTATCGCAGGCACTACTTGCGGACACATCTTCGAATTCCATAGAGTATATACCCACATGCACTGGTAGAGTCTTGCCTGCATTGGCATGCTTCAAGTCCTTGAATATCTCACTTAATTCATCCTCTATAACTTCTGAGTCAGTGTAGACAGCGAAATGATCCTGCCCCATCCTTCCACAATTTTCGCTTGCATAGTATCTCTTAAGGATCTGAGCAAAATCTAAAAGTAACTTATCCCCTTCCTCTAATCCATATTTCTCGTTGAAATACTTCATACCCGTCAGGTCGAAGAACATCACGGACATATTCTTACCTGCGGCATTAATAGACCCTTTGCCTTCCTCTGCAAGAGTCAAAAAGTACGACATGTTAGGTAGCCCAGTGAGTGTATCGTAGAAGTTTCCACGAATAAGGCTCTCCTTGCACATTAAATTCTTATAATTAGATGCTAATTTCTCCGAAAGTGGGTTGCTCTCATCATCACCAAATCCCTCCACTATATATATGGTGCTCGAAAGCATAACCCCAGTTGGAGTCAAGAAATGTTCCCCATGAGCATGCACTATTGCATAGTCATTAGTATAGTGTGATAGACTGCGATATACACAGTCATAGCTATCTCCCCCTGTTGCGAATTCCAAGGCAGCATCTGCTACTCTAGCCACATCATCAGGATGAGTATCACGATACATATCATTATCTAATAAGTCGATAACCCCATCCCTATCATTACCCATAATCTTGCAAAGACCATCTGTCACTAGCAGTGTAACAACTCGCTTATCTATCAGTTGATAGATAGCCATTGGAATATTAAGATTTTCAAGTGTCTTTCTCTCTAATTCCCCAAACTCATATCTAGCCATACATAACCTCCAAAAAGGTTGCCTCATCCCCATTTTTTCAGATTCTAGTATAGCCAAATATTATGAATA
Source organism: Pseudobutyrivibrio sp. (assembly GCA_024691465.1). Next base: position 1,369 of record JAILNO010000189.1, read on the forward strand.
TATTGTTAAAAATTATTTAATATCAAAAGTCTCTCTAAGCTCTCTAGCTCTCCTATCCACCTCTTGAATAAACTCTCTAGATGATATAAGTCTAGCTCCAGCGCCTCTAATAATAACCTGCTCTAGTCCATCTGAAGTGACTACAGTTATATCGTATTTTTTGCCGTGCTCGTGGGTAAAACGCTCTATATAAGCGTCAGCCGTCTGAGCCTCTGCCGTAAATACCTGATGAATATTGAGATAATCTGATGCAGTAACCTCATGCCCCTTCACTCGATAGGCATCGAATACTGCTATTACATTATAATCTGTCATGGCCTTATAGTTGCTTAATATATCAAGCAGCTTACCTCTGGCTCCATCCAGATTCACATCCAGCACTTCCTTAAGCTCAGGCCAGGCATAGATTAGATTATATCCATCCACGAGCAGATACTTATCCTTAGGCTTAACTTCCTTAGGAGCCTTATATACATAGTCTGAATCCACCCTACGTGGCCTGCTGGATTCACCATAATGCCATCCCTTCTTAGGATTCTTGCCCTGGTTGCTGTGGGTGGCTTGCTGTAGGATGGAATCTATCTCCTCAGGATCGAGCCACTCATCCACACTGTGATTCATCCTCTTACCAACAGGCTCTATATCATAGTCCTCCTGTCTATCAGCGCGACATGGAACATGGCAATTATTCTTAACCTCGTCCCAAGGAACTATCTCTCCAGCTCCATGATGACAGAATACAGAGGAAGCAGGATTATCCATATCTCCCTCAGGATTGTATCTGACAGCCTCCACTATCTCAGCAGGATTCTTGCACTCATCGAACCCATCAAATGTGAGACTGATCTGCCCCTGTCCCTTGGTAAAAGTAACTAAAGCCGATTGATAATTCCTAATACGAGAGGCTGGAGCTCTACCAGTAATAATAGATAAACCATCAGCATCAACAGGCATATCAAAGCTGCCATTGAAGCTCTCAATATCTGTCATGACTCTACCAATCTGCTCGGAAGGTACGGTAATCTCGAATCTATAATAAGGCTCTAGAAGTACAGTGCCCACTTCCATAAGGCCCTGTCTGATAGCTCTATATGTAGCCTCTCTGAAATCGCCACCTTCAGTATGCTTAACATGGGCTCTTCCTCCGATGACAGTATATTTGACATCTGTAATAGGGGCGCCGATTAATACTCCTAGATGTTCCTTCTCTAATATGTGAGTAATTATGAGTCGCTGCCAGTTGAGGGCCAGATTATCAGTAGAAACATCCGCCTCCACCTGAATACCCTCTCCTCTAGGCAATGGCTCCATCAGTATATGAGCCTCAGCATAATGTCTAAGGGGCTCAAAATGGCCCACTCCCTCTACCGTATCTCTAATAGTCTCCTTATAAAGCACACCAGCCTCAATAAACTCAGCCTTCATCTGAAGCTCTTCCTCAATTCGTCTAAGAATAATCTCAGTCTGAACCTCACCCATGAGGTTAAAGGTAATCTCCTCAAGCTTCTCATCCCATGTAACATTAAGTGATGAATCCTCATCATTAAAAGCCATAAGCTTAGGATAGGCAAGACGTGGAATGGTATCATCTGTAAATATGAGTCTATACTTAAGCACTGGATTGAGAGTAAGCTCAGGCCTATCAGCCTCAACACCTATCCCCTGACCCGCAAAAGTCCCCTTAGGTCCCACCAAAGCCACCACATCCCCAGCATGAGCTGTGTCTACCTGGGTATATTTCACTCCTGAATACACTCTAATCTGATCTATCTTCTCACTGTCAAAGAGAGTATCCTTAACCTTAATCTGGCCTGATGTAAGCTTCATAAAAGTAAGCCTGGCATCCCTTCCCAGACTCTCTATCTTATATATACGGCCACCTAACTCTCCTGAGGAATCCCTCTTGCTATTACGGTAGTCGCTAATCCCCTTCATATAGTCAAGGAGCTCCTCCACTCCCTCATTCTTAAGGGCTGAACCATATAATACTGGGAATATCTTGCCTTCTAAGGTAAGTTCATAGATGCTCTCATTACTAAGAATGCCTTCCTCTAAGAACTCTTCCATGGCAGACTCATCCTCTGTAGCCATATCCTCGTGATTATCTAACATGTGGCAAGAATTAGATAGCTTATCCTTGAGATTAAGCAATAGCTCTTCCCTTGTAATCCCACTCATATCCATCTTGTTAATGAAGATTACAGTAGGAACACCATTCTTAGCTAGTAGATTGAATAGTGTCTTAGTGTGAGCCTGTACACCATCAGTTCCACTAATTAATAGAACTGCAAAGTCAAGAGCACATATGGCCCTCTCTGTCTCAGTGGCGAAATCCACATGGCCTGGAGTATCAAGAAGAGTCATATCGCTGCCCTTGTAATTTAAAACTGCAGGCTTAGAAAAAATAGTAATACCGCGATTCTTCTCCTGTAAGTCCGTATCTAAAAAGGCGTCCCCATGGTCTACTCGACCAATGGACGCCAATTGTCCTGCGTTATATAGAATTGCTTCAGATAATGTAGTCTTGCCAGCATCTACATGGGCAAGAATCCCCCAAGTTGAATTCATTAATTGTATCCTCTAAATCCTTTTCCTATTATCTCGCTACTATTGGTAATTGCAATGAATGCAGAAGGCTGATTCTTCCTTATGAAGTTCTTAAGCTCCACAGCCTGCTGTCTCTTAAGAATAGTAAGGATTACTGTCTTCTCATTATGGGCAAAGCAACCCTCGGCCTTATAAACAGTAGCGCCCTTCTTAAGATCATTCATAATGTAATCTACTATTGGCTCAGGATCATTACAAATAATAGTAAAATACTTAGCCAAATTAATATTCTCTATAGTCTCATCCACTACGAGAGACTTAGCAAGGAGTCCCACTAGTGAGAATAATCCAGTCTCCACATTAAATACAAGACATGCCATAATTACAATTACCACATCAGATAGAAACAGAGCTGTTCCTATATCTACCTTAGTGTATTTCTTAAGAATCATAGCAACTATATCTGTACCGCCTGATGAAGCTCCTAAGTTGAAAAATACAGCAGAAGCAAATGCAGGAAGAGCTATAGCAAATATAAGCTCTAGCACCGGCTGATCAGTAAGTGGCCTATCCATAGGATAGAGCTTCTCAAGTATACTAGGTCCTATAGATACCAGTAATGTAATATATGTAGTCTTAATTCCGAAGCTCTTACCAAATACTACGAATCCCTCAATTAAGAGAATTATATTAATGATAAGATTGATATTACCTGGTGTGTGTGGCAACAGCTCTGCCAGCACAATGGAAATACCACTGACTCCTCCAAAGGAGAAGTGGTTAGGGAACTTGAAAAAGTATATGCCTATAACCATAAAAATGGATGCAATAGTAAACATTATGTATTCATATATGTCCTGCTTATGACTATATATCTTATGAATCATATCGTCTCAGTCCTTTCGGATAATGATTTTTGATCTGGCCCTTGACGGCCTTACCCCAACCAATAGAATAACCATCCACTGTAATTAATGTCCATCCATCTGGCACATCATCTCTCAGGGATTGGCCATTGAGATAGTCCTTAATCTCAGCGGAATCTCTCGCTAAATTATATGTATATTTAACATCAGAAGCATTAAGTGCAAGAGCAAGCGCATGACTTGGCTCGAATCTATTCTTCTTAAGTGTACCTAAGAAGAGACCGCCTCTCAACACATGAAGTCCTGTAAAATCAGGGCACTCATCTGGCAGCATGTATAGCAAATCATTTATAAGCAACAGATTACTCTTCCATGCTTTAGGCTCAGACATAGCATCCTTTATAAATGTTAAATAATCATTTAATATCTTATCACTAATCTTGCCAGTAGAATAGGTGCCTCGAGCATCTATGCAATCATCCCTTCTACCGTCATCTCTCTTCTGTAAGAGAGCTGCATAATGCCCCTCCCCCTTAACCTCATGAGGCCACAGCCTGCGCTCCTCAATCAGTTCCATATCTGAATGGCGACTCAAGAATGACTGTATGCACTCCTCATCCTCTAATCTGGCGAAAGTGCACGTACTATAACAGATCCTACCTCCAGGAATAAGCATCTCATAAGCATGATCTAATATCTCTGCCTGACGAGCTGCACACATCTCAACAGATTCAAGAGACCATTCATCACAGGCCTCATGATTCTTTCTAAACATACCCTCACCAGAACATGGTGCATCTACCATTATTTTATCAAAATATTCAGGAAATGACTGCGCCAACTTATCTGGATATTCAGAAGTGACAATGCAGTTCTTAATACCAAGTCTCTCTACATTCTCTGACAGTATCTTGGCACGATTCTTCATAGGCTCATTAGAGATAAGTACCCCATCTCCAGCTAAATACCCTGCTATCTGGGTGGACTTGCCACCAGGTGCTGCGCACAGATCTAGGCATATATCACCAGGCGCAGGAGATAGCATCTCCACTGGTAGCTGTGCCGAAGCATCCTGTATATAATATACACCCGCAGCGTGATATGGGTGTATACCAGGTCGCATACTATCATCATAATAATAGCCATACCTGCTCCACTGAACCTGCTCTTGCAGCATATCCTCTATATTGTTAACAGCTGTATCATCAGCCTTAATTGGATTGAACCTAAGAGCAGATATCTTATTCTGCTCGTAGGAACGCAAAAACGCATGGAAGTCAGGACCTAAGTCCTGCTCCATGCGATTAATAAAATCAATTGGTAAAAAAGAATTCTCAACCATTACATACGCTCCGGTGCTTTAAATCCAAGGAGGTCGATTGCCTTCTCAAGGACGCCACGTGTAAGCCATAATAGCTTAAGATAGCTTGCCTTAGTAGCTTCATCCTCCTCAGCTAGAATCTTAGTATCATGATAGAATCTATTAAATGCATTAGCTAAATCATAGATATATGCGCATATCTTGTGAGGTGCCATATCTTCATAAGCTGATGTAAGTGCTGCCATGAACTTGGTAAGCTCAAGCTGTAGATTCCTCTCAGACTCTGAGTGAGCAGGAAGGATACTTCCATCAAAGCTAGCAGCCCCCGACTTAGCAAGGATAGACTTACATCTAACGATAGTATATAGAATATATGGGCCTGTGTTACCCTCAGCTGAAGTAAATCTATCTATATCAAAGATATAATCCTTAGAAGCCTGATTAGAAAGATCTCCATACTTAACAGCAGATAATCCAACTACCTGAGCTGTCTTAATAGCTTCCTCATCATCCATGGTGCCATTCTCTCTAATCTTCTCAAGCATCTTATCCTCTACTTCCTTGAGGAGATACTCAAGACGCATAACGCCACCCTGTCTGGTCTTAAATGGCTTGCCGTCCTTACCATTCATAGTACCGAATCCGACGAAGTATAGGTTCTTATCTGCAGGAACAATGCCTGTCTTCTTGGCACATCTGAATACCTGTGTGAAATATAATTCCTGACGCTTATCAACTACATACACGATGGAATCTGGATTGTAATCCTTCATACGCCATACCATAGTTGCAAGATCAGTAGTATTGTAAAGTGAAGCCCCATCTGATTTAAGAATCATACAAGGAGGTACTTCCTTGGTATCTGTCTCTTCCTTGACATCTACTACAAGAGCCCCCTCTGATATATAAGCGAATCCGTCATCCTTCATCTTCTGAACCATATCTGGGATGTATGGCTGAGCATCGCTCTCGCCCTTCCAAAGGTCAAATGTAACGTCTAATTTCTCATAGTTGCGCTTGAGATCATTAACTGACACATTAAGGATATGTGAAAGTAATGCCTGATAGCCCTTGCGACCATGCTGCAATTCATATGTGGCAGTCATAGCTGCTTCCTTGTAAGAATCGTCTTCCTTAGACTTGCCTGAAGCACAAGGGTAGATCTCCTCAAGCTCTGAAATAGTAAATGGTGGCTCAGTTGGATACTCTCCATCATAGCTCTCATCGAAGTAACAAAGCTCTGGCTTGCGAAGCTTAAGCTCAGTGATAATAAGACCCATCTGAAGACCCCAGTCTCCTAAATGCACATCACCAATTACCTCATCTCCCATGAATCTGGCTGTACGCTTAATAGACTCACCGATGATAGCTGAACGAAGGTGTCCTACATGAAGTGGCTTAGCCACATTAGGTCCGCCGTAATCAATCATGATCTTCTTAGGAGTAGCCACCTTATCAAGGCCGAATCGCTCCTCGTCTGAAGCCATCTTAGAAACATACTCTGCAATAAACTCATCAGAAAGGTTCATATTGATGAATCCTGGAGGGCATGCCTCACACTTAGCAAACATAGAATTAGAAGCAAGTACCTCTACTACCTCATTAGCAATAGCTATAGGAGCTTTCTTATATTCCTTAGCTGCTGCCATAGCACCATTACACTGAAATTGGCAAAGATCTGGTCTGTTTGAAAGGCTAACCATTGCGTATTTCTCGTCGTAACCTTTTGCCTTGAATCCGGCAATTACCTCATCTTTAATCTGAGCGAGAATCTCTTTCATTTGTTCCTCCATTTATATTAAAAAATACTAATTATTTCTTAAACTCACGGTGACAAATTATACCATAAATCCATGTGCTATACAATGAAGGCGCTATTTTCTTTTTCATATTATAATATATGTGATATGCTCTAATAGTAATTAATCAACGGAAAGAAGGGACTATATATGTTAGAAGTAGGAATGAAGGGCCAGGCCCAGACAACTGTGACAATAGAAAATACCGCTAAGGAATTCCGTAGCGGTACTTTAGAAGTATTTGCAACACCAGCTATGCTCTCCCTTATGGAGGAGACCTGCTGGAAAATGATTCAGCCCGAGCTTGAGGATGGTCAAGGTTCCGTAGGAACCAGGGTAGATATTAGCCATGATAGAGCCAGCGGTATTGGTCGCACTATCACCTGTGAAGCCACCCTCACTGAGATAGACAGACGCCGCCTCACCTTTGAAGTGACATGCTTCGATGAGAATGGCCCTATCGGTCATGGAACCCATGAGCGCTTCATCGTAGACAATGAGCGCTTTATGGCTAAGGCTAATTCTTAATTACTCATATCTTAATGCATCAATTGGATTCATATTAGCTGCATGTTTAGCTGGAGAGTATCCGAAGAACACTCCAATAGCCATAGAGAATCCCACTGACATATAGATACTTGCAATAGACACCTGTGGGCTGTATCCCATGAAATGGGCAGCCACATCACCTAGCACTAGACCCAGGATAATACCAATTATTCCACCGATGAGACATATGATAATAGCTTCGCTGATAAACTGAAGCATTATCATACCATCAGGGGCACCTAGTGCTTTTCTTGTGCCTATCTCTCTAGTTCGCTCTGTGATAGAGACTGTCATAATATTCATTACACCGATACCGCCTACGATGAGCGCTATGGCTGCAATCATAGATATAGCCATAGTCATCTGATTCATGGTCTTAGTGTTCTCCTGAATCATAGACTGATTACTGTAAGTCATCACAGCGAATCTCTCACCTAAGGTATTAGACATTTTAGTCGTCAGATATGTCTTAATCTCATTTGAAACTTCCACTGCGTCTGCATCATCCGCAGCCACAACTGTGGCCTCATAGATAGACTGATCATGAGTGTAATTCCACACAGCTTTCAGCGGCATATACACAGGAGTTGATACATTTCTACTGCTTCCCTGCATCATACTACCCTGCTGATTGAACTCATATATACCCACTATTGTGGCGTTCAGATAATTATCATTGATATTAATCTCTATTTCCTTACCTAGCACATTCTCTGGCTTATAATTATCTCCATACAGAGTCTTAAGGAATAGATTAGAAACTATGGCTGTATTGCTGCCTCTCTCGTAGGCAAATTCCTGGAATAGATTGCCGTTTAAGAGCTTAACCTTGTTAGCCTTAAAGTATCCTGCACTGATTCCTCTCACTTCCACATTAGCCTTATTAGTGTTATTGATAACTGTTCCTGAGCCCGCAGAAGACTCTACCGATACAGCGCTTATCTTATCCTTAAAATGTACGCTTAAATCATGGATTGTCTCAGGCTTCAGTTTCAATAAGTCCTCATCTGCCTCTGACATCTCCTCATTGTAATCCACAGGATTTATATATACAGATATATTCTTCACGCCATAACTTTCTAGTTGCTTTTGCACTCCTGCAGTCATGGAATTACCCACTGTCATAATGGCTATTACAGCAGCTACACCAATGATAATTCCAAGCATTGTCAGGAACGCTCTCATCTTATTAGCCCTGATGCTAATAAGAGCAAGTTTGCAGTTCTCTTTTATCATTATGCTACTCCTTTTCCATCATTAGTCTTCTCTGAAATGATATTTCCATCACTGATAGTGATAATCCTAGGGGTCTCCGCTGCCAGTTCATTAGAATGTGTGATTAAGACAATTGTCTTACCCTGTTTCTCATGTAGCTCGTGGAATATATCCATAACAAGGCGTCCTGTCTTAGAATCAAGAGCTCCAGTAGGCTCATCTGCAAGGATTATATCTGGATTGTTAGCCATGGCTCTTGCTATGGCAACACGCTGCTTCTGACCACCTGATAACTCATCTGGTGTGTGGTGCATACGCTCTTGCATACCTACCATATTAAGCAATTCTATAGCGCGCTCTCGTCTCTTTTTCTCCGAAATGCCTGCGTACAGCATAGGCATCTCCACATTAGAAATGGCATCAGTTCTTGCAATTAGATTATAGGTCTGAAATACGAATCCTATATGCTTATTCCTGAGAGAAGAAAGTGATTTGTTAGGGGCCTTTGAGATATCCACCCCGTCTAACACATACTTGCCTGAGGTCTGTCTGTCTAGGATGCCTAGTATATTCATAAGAGTACTCTTGCCCGAGCCTGATTGACCAACTATTGATACGAATTCACCTTTCCTAATATCCAAATCAATGCCATGGAGAATCTCCAGCTCATTTTCGGTGCCTACATAATAGCTCTTTGTAATATTCCTAGCTGATAATAAGATATCTTTACTCAAAATAAATACCTCCATCTGCGCCCATTTCATCAATTACTGCATCTGCACTGCCGTCAGTGCTTTTCTCCACTATGGTGTCACCCTCAGCTAGAGAGCCTCCAGTAATCTGTGTATAGAAGTCATCCGAAATACCCACTTCTACAGTGACATTTTCTGTAGTTCCATCAGCCTTCTGGACCTCCACGTACTTGTTGCCATTCTCATCTGTCTGAAGATCAGTGGATGGTACTACTAGTGCGTTACTTTCATTGGCTGTTATAAATGTCATCTTGGCTGTCATACCCAGTCTAAGATTCTCATTGCCCTCATCTAAAGTTACGTCTACACGATATGTAGCACGACTCTTAGATACAGAGGCAGTGGTTGATGTACCATCTGTAGTCTTAGTACTGTTCTTAGTTGCTGTAGGTGATACGAAGCTTACTGTTCCATTAATTATTTCATCACCTGTGGAATCTGTCTTAATCTGAACCTTCTGTCCCACTGCAACTGAGGCGATGGAAGCCTCATCTATATCTGCTGTGGCCTTGAGGCTATTTACATTATCAATTACTACTGCATCTGTTCCTGAGTATGTCTGACCAGCCACTATATTGACATTAGTTACTGTTCCGTCCTGTGACGCATATACAGTTGCCTTATCCAACTCATCCTTAGATTTAGCAATCTCCTGCTGAGATGATAAGGTGCTGGACTTAGATGACAGCTCGCTTGACTTAACTGACTGAGACTGACTGGTAATATTGGAATTAGCTGTATTGGTAGTGGAATTAAGTGATGATTCAGCTGCCTGAACTGCTCTGTTGGCATTAGCCACTGAATCCGCTGCTGACTGTACCGACTGCTTGGCTGTCTCAGTTCCACTAACAGCTGTGTGATAAGCCTCTCTCTTGCTCTGGAAATCGCTCTGTGCTGATGTAAGGGCCTCATTGGCGCTGGCTAGTTCAGACTGAGCCTGAGTAAGCTGACTGCTGAGGGATGATGTATCTACAGGAACTTCCTCCGTACCTGTCACATTACCATCAGCATCCTTAATCTCCCTTGTAGTAGTTCCTGCACTTGCGATCTGGGACTGTAAGCTACTTATTCTAGAGTTAATCTCGTTAACTTTGTTCTGAGCATTTGTTACAGCACTTCCTGCATTGTCCAATGCATTCTTAGCATCTGCTTCATTATTCTGTGCTGCTGTATATGCATTATTAGCATTACTCTTAGCTCTATTTGCTGTATCTAGATCCTGCTTAGACTGCTCTAAGTTCCTATTGGAATCATTTATCTGAGTAGCACCCTGTGTCTTAGCATCCTCCAGTGCCTTATTGGCATTTTCCTGAGAGATTGCGTTCTGCTGGTTCTGAATACTTAGGGCCTGCTGCTGATATGATAGAGTCTCTTCCATAGTAGACATATCAAGCTTGTATAGAGGATCCCCTTTCTTGACCTCATCTCCTACTTTTACATATACCTCTTCAACTGGATATGAGCCTGTCACTGTAGCGAATTGGCCACTCTCCTGAGCTGATATAATAGTTCCTGTAGCACTGAGAGTCTTTTGAATATCCTGCTTTGTTACCTGAATAGTAGCTACAGTATTCTCAGCCTCCTTGGCACTTGCTTTCATTTTTCTGAAAGTGTAAGTTCCAAGTACTGCTGATATCACAAGAGCTGCTGCCACCATGGCTGCCACTATTTTCTTATTCAACTTTAAGAATGAATGCTTATCTTTAGATGACATCTCTTCATCCAAACTTTCGTCGATTTCATCATCTAAGTAATCCTCGTCGTACTCTCTATTCCAAAACTTTAATTTCTCAATTATTTCTTTAATCTTCATTTCATAGCCTCCTGCTGTGATTTTTGTTCTGCTGACAGTATGCCATTCAGTTCTTAAGAATTACCTAAAGTAAATCTAAAGAAATCTAAAGATGTGTGAATTCAGCCATTATTTCAAATTAATGTGTTACTATACAATCAAGAATACTAACTAGCACTGTTGAGGTTAATTATGGATAAGCTAAGAATCCTTATAGTGGATGATAATGAAGAAATAAGGAATATCCTTCATATATTATTAGAGAGCGAAGGATACGAGATAATAGAAGCTTCAGACGGCGAGACTGCCCTTACTCATGTAGATGATTCCATAGATCTAATCATCCTGGATATTATGATGCCAGGCATGTCGGGTCTGGATGTCTGTAAAAAGGTGCGCGAGAACTATCAGATGCCTATTCTGTTTCTGACTGCTAAGGGAACTGATTCAGATAAGTCACTAGGACTTCTGATTGGTGCCGACGATTATCTCGCTAAGCCCTTCTCTCACAGTGAGCTCACTGCCAGAGTTAAGTCCATGCTTAGAAGATACTATGTATATAAGGGTAAGGAAGCCTCAGACACAAGCAACTACCTGTGCCATGACATATTCAAGGTAGCCAAGGACCGTAATGAGGTGCTTGTGATGGGGGATGATGGAGTGGAACATGAGATTGACCTATCAGAGCTAGAGTATCAGATTATGAAGCTTCTAATAGAGAGCCCGGGCCGCATATTCCCGGCTCAGCTCATATATGAGACCATATGGAACGAGCCATACTTCTATAGCTCTAACGCAACTATAATGGTACACATCCGCAATATCAGGACCAAGATTGAGGAGGATCCATCCAAGCCAACTCATCTCCTTACTGTATGGGGAAAGGGATATAAATTACAATGAAAAAGTTACGAAATATCGCATCTCACTCACTATACTTAGAGCTCTGGCTATCTCTAATCTTAGCATTAATAGTTGGCGCTCTCTTCTACATACTGCTTCAACAGGTGAATTATGTCTTCATGGAATCCGATTGGGTCACTAACACCTACATTCCAAACAAGATAGATGATTCAGTAAATGCTCTACAGGATTATATTGATGACAACAATATCTCCTCTGATAATCCTAAGGCCATCTATGACTGGTCTACTAATCATCCTCTGATTTACTTTTACATACTTAAGGACGACAGGATTATCTATAATTTCTATGCTGATTATTCCGAGGATACGGATAAAGAGATAGCTTCATATAACCAGGAACTAATAGATGATTACTTAGAATACAACACCTATGGAACAGTCTACAATCTCAACTTTTCTGATGGACCTAGCCAGATATATATATTCGAAGAGTTTCAGTATGCATTGTTCACTAAGATCCAATATGCAATCCTGGTCCTTAGTGCCTTTTTAATCATTTGCATTATTACTGTTCTAGTCAGGAAGAAGATTCACTATATTAATCAGGTCACTCACGGAATCAGTATCCTGGAGGGTGGAGATTTCACTTACAATATTCCTGTAAAAGGTGACGACGAAATCTCCAGTCTGGCCGCAAGCCTTAACTCCATGAGGATTGCTCTATCACAACAGATGGAAAATGAAAAGAAGGCCCTATCTGCCAACAATAGTCTGGTAACTGCTCTATCTCACGATCTAAGGACTCCTCTTACCACCCAGATGGGATATCTGGAGATTCTTAAGGAGCACCATTACTCTTCATCTGAAGAAATGGACAAATACATCAGCACCGCTCTGGATACCTGTAATCAAATCAAGGAGATGTCTGATAGACTGTTTGAATATTTCTTAGCTTTTGATCCTAATCCTAAGAGACCAGATGAGGCTCTAGAAGAATACGATGGAATGGCATTCATAATGCAGCTTATTTCAGAGCTTACCCCTCCTCTAACGGATCAGGGCTTTACCTTTGATATAGATACTTTAGATGAAGAATTCTCAATTAAGGTAAATGCTGATGATGTGCTGCGCATATTTAATAACGTATTTACGAATATAGACAAGTACGCAGATGAGACTTATCCAGTCTCTATTAATATTAAGAAGGAAGAAGGCTATGCGTACCTTTCTTTCACCAATAAGATACGCAATATACCTAGGAAGAACGAAAGCGCTAAGATAGGCTTAATCAGCATATCCAGCCTTATGAAAAGACAAGGAGGCTCTAGCGTTACTAGAACCTCCAAGAGTGATTTCACTATTGAATTGAAATTTCCAATTAGTAATTAATTATTCTACATCCTGTAGAGCTGCGAAGTCTTCCTCGCCTGTACGGATCTTAACTACCTGCTCTACATCATATACGAAGATCTTACCATCACCGATGTGTCCTGTGTAAAGTACCTTCTTAGCAGTGTCAATTACCTGCTGAACAGGTACTTTGCATACTACTACATCCACTCTAATCTTAGGAAGGAGTGCTGGCTCTAGAGCTACACCTCTATAGTACTCTGGTGCACCCTTCTGGACACCACATCCCATTACATGACTTACTGTCATACCTGTGATACCAAGCTTCATAAGTGCGTTCTTAAGCTTCTCAAGATTACGCTCCTTGCAGAGGATCTCTACCTTAGTCATACGTGGCTTACCTGCAGCTGTAATCTGTGATGGAGCATATTCTACTTCTACAGCCTCATCTAATGAAGCAAGACCAGCAGCCTCAAGAGTATCACTGATAAGTGTTGCTGTCTCATCATCAAGCTCATCTGTATCGAAATCATCCTCAAGCATATTGAATCCTGAATATGCTGATGGAAGACCATGCTCTGTTCTATCTAGACCTACGATCTCCTCTTCAGCTGAAGCACGCAGACCAATAGTTGCCTTAATAACTGAGAATGCAATTGTAATTGTAATAGCTGCCCAAGCACCTACTGTAAGAACTCCAAGTAACTGGATTCCAAGTAAGCTGAATCCTCCTCCATAAAAAAGACCAGTTAATTCACTTGCTGGAGCTGATGGTGTTGCAAATAAACCTACTGCAATAGTTCCCCAAATACCATTCATCATATGTACTGCAACTGCTCCAACAGGATCGTCGATACGAAGCTTGTTATCAAGAAGCCATACACCAAATACTACTAAGAAACCTGAAACTACACCGATAATGATGGCACCTAAACCATCTGTAACGTCGCATGGGGCTGTAATAGCAACCAGACCTGCAAGTGATGCATTGAGTGACATAGAAACATCTGGCTTACCATACTTAATCCAAGTATATGCCATGGTTGTTACTGTTGCTACTGCAGGAGCAATTGTTGTGGTAACGAAGATTGAAGCAAGCTGCTCTACTGATGTAGCTGCAGCACCATTGAATCCATACCAGCCAAGCCAAAGGATGAATACACCGAGGGCACCAAGGGCAATATTGTGACCTGGAAATGCATTAACCTTAGTAATCTTACCCTTGCTATCATGACTAAACTTACCAATACGTGGTCCTAAGAGCTTAGCTCCAATAAGAGCACAAATACCACCTACCATGTGAATTGCACATGAACCAGCGAAATCATGGAAGCCAATCTGAGCTAACCAGCCACCGCCCCAGATCCAATGTGCCTCAATTGGATAAATAACAAGTGAGATAATACCTGAATAGATACAGTAGCTAATAAACTTAGTACGCTCTGCCATAGCACCGCTGACAATAGTTGCTGTTGTGGCACAGAACACCAGGTTGAATACGAAGTTACTCCAATCGAAATTAGCATAATCTGTAAAAATACCAAGTGTTGGTCTACCAACCAATCCGAAGAGGCAATCCTCTCCAAACATGAGGCCGAAGCCTAAGATGATAAACATAACTGTACCGATACAGAAATCCATTAGATTCTTCATGATAATGTTTCCTGTATTCTTAGCTCTGGTAAAGCCAGCCTCTACCATTGCAAAGCCTGCTTGCATCCAGAATACTAATGCAGCTCCAATCAGGAACCACACACCGAAAATTACACTAGAAAAGTCTTCCATATATTTGTCCTCCTTGGGGTTTTATAAAAACGCACAGCCAAAGCAGATTGCTTTAACTGTGCGCCTTTGCACTATATTTTCTATTATTTTACTGAATAAAGAATTGCGCCGTATGTTGGATATGGCCAGATATCACTTGGAACTACTGTCTCAAGCTCATCAACCACCTCACGTAACTCATTCATATCAGCGAAGATTACATCGTGATGATACTTAGCTAAATCGTAAGTCTCTGTAAGCTCCTTACCCTTTTCAATATCCTCATCCAGCTTTTCAAGTCTCTCATCCATCTGAGTAGTAAGCTTAGCTGCTCTCTCAAGAAGCTTCTTTTCAACTGATGAATCAAGCTTAAGACCTGTGGCTGCCTTAGCATTAAGTGTCTCCGCAAGTGAATACTGATAATCATTAGCTGCAGCCATGATATTCTTCTTAACCATAGCCTTCATTGTTAGAGCTTCGATATCGATTACCTTATAGTAATTCTCTAACTGAATATCGTATCTACTGTAAATCTCCTGCTCAGTAAGTACTGAATGCTTTGTAAATAGATCGATAGACTTCTTTGAAATAAATGTAGGAAGTGCATCAACTGTAGACTTAAGATTAGAAAGTCCTCTTCTCTCAGCCTCCTTTACCCATTCCTCTGAGTATCCGTTACCATTGAAGATAATTCTCTGGTGAGCTGTAAGCTCTCTCTTAACTAATTCAGCCACTGCCTTATCTAAATCAGCTGCCTTCTCAATCTCAGCAGCGAACTGATCAAGCTCCTCGGCAACGATTGTATTAAGTATGATGTTAGGACCTGAGATAGATGTTGCACTACCAAGAGATCTAAACTCGAACTTGTTACCTGTGAAAGCAAATGGTGAAGTTCTATTTCTATCAGTTGTATCCTGTGAAATGCTAGGAACTACTGAAGTACCGATATTCATTTTCTTCTTCTTAATGTCTGTATAGTCTGTTCCGTCGATGATAGACTCTACAATAGCCTCAAGCTCATCGCCAAGGAACATAGAGATAATTGCTGGTGGTGCCTCATTAGCACCTAATCTGTGATCATTGCCAGCTGAAGCAACAGATACACGGAGCAAATCCTGGTACTCATCAACAGCCTTAATAACAGCTGTAAGGAAAAGCAAGAACTGAGTGTTCTGGGAAGGAGTTGCACCTGGTTCTAACAGGTTTACTCCAGTATCAGTTGATATAGACCAGTTGTTGTGCTTGCCGGAACCGTTAACACCTGCAAATGGCTTCTCATGCAACAAGCATGTCATGCCATGGCGTTTTGCGACTACTTTCATCATTTCCATGGTCAACTGATTGTGATCAGTTGCTATATTAGTGGTTGAGAAAATTGGCGCAAGCTCATGCTGTGCAGGAGCAACTTCGTTATGCTTAGTCTTTGCCAGGATGCCAAGTTTCCACAACTCCTCGTCTAACTCTTTCATGTAGGCAGAAACTCTAGGCTTGATACTTCCGAAATAGTGATCGTCAAGTTCCTGTCCCTTTGGAGGCTTAGCTCCGAATAATGTACGGCCTGTATAGATTAAATCTGGGCGCTTATTGTACATCTCTGAATCTATTAAGAAATATTCCTGCTCTGGTCCTACTGTTGTGATGACTCTTTTAACATCATCATGACCAAATATCTTAAGAATTCTAACTGCTGATTTATCAAGGGCTTCCATTGAACGAAGAAGTGGTGTCTTCTTATCAAGTGCCTCACCTGAGTATGAACAGAATGCTGTAGGGATGCAAAGTGTACCATCCTTTACAAATACTGGGCTGGTAGGATCCCATGCTGTATAACCTCTAGCCTCGAATGTGGCTCTAAGTCCGCCTGAAGGAAATGAAGAAGCATCAGGCTCACCCTTTACTAATTCCTTACCAGAGAAAGTCATGATTACCCTTCCATTGCCATCTGGCTGTATGAATGAATCATGCTTCTCAGCTGTAACACCTGTCATTGGCTGGAACCAATGTGTGAAATGTGTTGCACCTAGTTCAATTGCCCATTCCTTCATAGCATGTGCAATTACATTAGCTAGCTCTCTATCCAGTGGCATTCCCTCCTCAATGGTATGTCTGAGTGCTTTGTAGGCATCCTTTGGGAGACGCTCTTTCATGGTCTCATCATTAAATACCATACTTCCAAAAATCTCTGTTACCTTACTCATTTTATTCTCCTTTCAAATTAAACTCCTGAGTTTCCATAGTTTGATAATACGCGGGCTGAAGGATCATCTACATTACATCCTGGCCATGTCTTATTAGGCATCCAGAAGTCGGCTATCATGTGTGCCTGTCCTGGGTAGTATTTTTCAAATAGGTCTCTATATAGAAGCGATTCCTTAGTGAATGGTGCTCTATATTCGTATTTACGTTTTGCCTCCTCAAGGTCTTCATCAGAATATCTTCTGTTTGCATATTCCTTAAGGTAATAGACCATTGAATGGCCAACCGCGTCTGAGAAGGCTGCCTTTTCTCTAAATAAGATGTCATATGGCAGGTAATCATCTCCCTCAAATGCATGTCTAAGTAAGTATTTACCCTTCTTGTACTTATTCATCTTAAGCTCAGGATTAATTTTCATAACATAATCAACGAAGTCTAAATCTCCAAAAGGAACTCTTGCCTCCATTGAGTGAACTGAGATACATCTGTCTGCTCTAAGTACATCGTACATGTAAAGCTCTCTCAATCTCTTCTCAGCTTCTAACTGAAACTCTTCTGCATTTGGTGCAAAATCTGTATATTTATATCCGAATATCTCATCTGAGATTTCGCCAGTAAGTAATACTCTCAACTCTGGAAACTTCTTCTTAATCTCCTTACAGATGAGATACATTCCCATGGAAGCTCTGATTGTTGTAATATCATATGTTCCAAGTGCTGCTACTACTTCTTCAAGTGATTCAAGAACTATTTCCTTGTTAATAATTATTTCATGATGTTCTGAACCAATGTAATCAGCCACCTCTTTAGCATATTTCAAATCAATGGCATCCTCATTCATTCCTATGGCGAAGGTCTTAATTGGATTGCCGAGAATCTTCTGTGATATGGCACATACCAATGATGAATCAAGTCCTCCTGAAAGAAGGAATCCTACTGGAGCATCTGCATCAAGTCTCTTCTCAACTCCTGCCACAAGAAGTTCTTTAATCCTAGCTGCCACCTCATCAACTGAATCCTTGCTGTATGGCTTTCTCTCTGAAAGATCCCTGTAGCATACGAATTCGTCTTTACGATAATAATATCCAGGTGGAAATGGATGAACCTCATCGGTAAGTCCTATCAAGTTCTTAGCCTCTGAAGCAAACATGATTGAACCTTCCTCGTCATATCCGTAGAACAGAGGTCTGATTCCGATTGGATCTCTAGCTGCCACTAAATCATCTAGCTCTTTGTCGTATATGACCATTGCAAACTCTGCATCCAGCTTCTCAAACATGGCCACGCCATATTTCTCATACATTGGAAGTATGATTTCACAATCACTATCACTTAAGAACTTGTATCCCTCAGTCTTAAGCTCTTCCCTAACAGGCTTGAAGCCATACAGCTCACCATTGCATATCGCATAATTACCATTCAGTTCAAAGGGTTGCATGCCAGCTTCTGTCAAACCCATAATTGATAATCTCTGAAAACCCAAAACCGAATCGCTAACGGTTATGACCCGTTGCATATCTGGTCCTCTTGAAATTGTTTTAGAAAATGCTTCCTCAAAATCCTTCATTTCGATATGGCATTTACTAAGAGCCATGATTGAACACATATTTTTTTCCTTCCCATTTTTATGAAACGAAAAAGGCGCTGCAAACGAATCTTACGAATCGTTTACAGCGCCTTTGCTGTTTCATTAATTATTTGTTTAGAATCATATTCGTTTGACATTTAATTGTCAAGCATTATTTTTAAAAATTTACAAATTAGTATATCCCATTAAGTATTCGTCTACTTCACGAGCGCAGTCTCTTCCCTGACGGATAGCCTTAACCACAAGAGATTGACCTGTATGCATATCACCTGCTGTAAATACTTTCTTAACACCTGTTGCAAAGCTCTTAGGACTAATACTTGCCACATTAGTGCGACCATCCAATTCAACCTTAAATGCATCGCTTACATACTTCTCTGAACCTAGGAATCCTGCGGCAATCAAGCACAATTGACAAGGTACTTCCTTCTCAGTACCTTCCACTGGCACCATCATTCTACGGCCAGATTTCTTATCCACCTTAGACTCAAGTGACACTAAGATAGCAGACTTAAGGTTGCCATTCTTATCAGTCTTGAATTCTTTGACAGTGGTAGTGTACACACGTGGGTCATGACCGAACTTAGCAATAGCTTCCTCCTGGCCATAATCTGTCTTGCACACTAGTGGCCACTGTGGCCATGGATTAGTCTCAGCTCTGGTATCTGGTGCCTTAGGCATCATCTCTAATTGAGTCACAGACTTACATCCATGACGGATAGAAGTGCCTACACAGTCATTGCCTGTATCACCACCACCTATGATAATTACATCCTTATCCTTGGCAGAGATATACTGACCCTCCACCAGGCTCATATCATTGTTCATAAGACACTTGGTTGTGGATGTAAGGAAGTCTACAGCAAAGTGGATTCCTTTTGCTCCCTTACGACCTACAGCATCGATATCTCTAGGGTTTGAAGAACCACAGCAGAGAATTATAGCATCATACTTCTTGATGATGTCGCTAGCCTTAACATCATCGCCTACATTGGCATTTACGATGAAGTTGACACCCTCCTGCTCCATAATATTTATTTTCCTATCGATGATATGCTTCTCAAGCTTCATGTTAGGAATACCGTATCTAAGGAGTCCACCTACCCTATCGTTTCGCTCATATACAGTCACCAGATGACCTCTTCTATTGAGCTGATCTGCTACTGCTAGACCTGATGGGCCTGAACCAATTACAGCTACCTTCTTACCTGTACGCACCTTAGGTGGCTTAGCATCAGCTAAACCATTGGCATATGCGTACTCAATAATAGCCATCTCATTTTCCTTAGTTGATACTGGCTCTCCATCCAGACCGCATGTACATGCCTTTTCGCATAGGGCTGGACATACTCTACATGTGAATTCAGGGAAATTGCTAGTCTTGTGTAGCCTCTTGTAGGCCATCTCATAATTGCCCTGATATACCAGATCATTCCACTCAGGAATCAGATTATTGAGGGGACATCCAGATGTCATCCCCTTTATAGTCATACCTGATTGGCAAAAAGGTACGCCGCACTCCATACAGCGAGCTCCTTGCTTCTGTTGCTCCTCCTTTGAGAGAGGTATATGAAACTCATTAAAATTCTTAATACGATTCAGAGGACTAATAGCTTCAGCCTCTTTACGTTCATACTCTAAAAATCCAGTTGGCTTTCCCATTTTTCTCCTCCTACTTGCCTGCTGCCATAAGTGTGTTGAAAGCTTCAATCTGAGCCTGCTCTGAAGACAAACCCTTCTCTTCCATCTGAACTATGGTCTGCATCATCTTTTTATAATCAAAAGGTACAATACGTTTAAACTTAGGCAAGTATTCACTGAAGTTGTCATATACTTCCTTACCCTTCTTAGAACCTGTTGCCTTAACATGGGCTCCAATTATCTCCTTGAGCTCTAGTACATCATATTTGTCAGTAACCATCTCAAGGCTAACCATGGATTTATTAAGTTTCTTGTAAAGAGTAGCATCCTCATCTAATACATAAGCTATGCCACCTGACATACCAGCTGCGAAGTTCTTGCCAGTCTCACCTAAGACTACTACACGGCCCCCTGTCATATACTCGCAACCGTGATCTCCACAGCCCTCAACTACCGCTGTGGCGCCTGAATTACGGACTGCGAATCTCTCTCCAGCTACGCCGTTTATGAAGGCAGTGCCGCTGGTTGCACCGTAGAGTGCTACATTACCAATAATGATATTCTCATCCTCTTTGTAAGTAGCCTTAGCTGATGGGTACACAATTAACTTACCACCTGATAATCCCTTACCAAAGTAGTCGTTAGAATCACCTTCCAACTCAAGTGTAAGTCCCTTAGGAATGAATGCGCCAAAGGATTGTCCACCTGCGCCATGACACTTAACCTTATATGAGTCCTCAGTTAGATTCTCACCATATCTTCTAGTGAGTTCTGCACCTAAGAGAGTTCCTAAGCTTCGGTCAGTATTAGTAATATCTACCTCTACTTCCTTGCCTTCACCAGACTCAATAGCCGACTTGAGTTTCTTTAAGAGAACCTTCTCGTCGATTGTCTTTTCAAGTTCAAAGTTAAATACATTTTTATTGTTATATGAGATCTTCTCACCCTCAAAAGGATTGTTAAGTACAAGGGATAAATCTACCTTGCTATACTCATTCTTCTTGCAATCATCCTTCACCTTGAGAAGGTCAGTTCTACCGCAGAGTTCATCCACAGTCTTGCAGCCTAACTGCGCCATATATTCACGTAACTCCTGAGCGATGAACCTCATGAAATTAACCACATATTCTGGCTTGCCCTTGAATCTCTTTCTAAGCTCAGGGTTTTGTGTAGCCACTCCCACTGGACAAGTATCCAGATTACATACACGCATCATCACACAACCCATAGTTACAAGTGGAGCTGTAGCAAATCCAAACTCCTCTGCACCTAGAGCGCAAGCTATAGCTACATCACGGCCACTCATAAGCTTGCCATCTGTCTCGATTACCACCTTATTCCTGAGGCCATTCATAGTAAGAGTCTGGTGAGCCTCAGCTAGACCTAACTCCCATGGAAGACCTGCATTATGGATAGATGACTTAGGAGCTGCACCAGTTCCTCCATCATATCCTGAGATAAGAATTACCTGAGCGCCAGCCTTAGCAACACCTGATGCAATAGTTCCAACACCTGCCTCTGATACAAGCTTAACAGAGATACGGGCATCCTTATTGGCATTCTTAAGGTCATAGATTAACTCGGCCAAATCCTCGATTGAATATATATCATGATGAGGTGGTGGCGAAATAAGAGCTACACCAGGAGTAGATAGACGTGTCTTTGCTATCCATGGATATACCTTCTTACCTGGCAGATGTCCACCCTCTCCAGGCTTAGCCCCCTGTGCCATCTTAATCTGAATCTCTTTAGCAGATACTAAATACTTACTGGTAACACCGAATCGTCCAGAGGCAACCTGCTTAATCGCAGAACAACGGTTGAGACCATCTGCACCGATTTCGAATCTGGATTCCTCTTCTCCGCCCTCTCCAGAATTAGACTTGCCGTGAAGCATATTCATAGCAATAGCCATAGT
>JAILNO010000248.1 GCA_024691465.1 Pseudobutyrivibrio sp.
GATGCTACTGTCATGGAAGATAAACAAAAAGAGATACTTAATATACTTAATATCTCTAGAGATTAATGAAAAGGAGACACTAATCTATGAAAAAACAATTGGTAGCCTCAATGCTTGCACTTACCATGTGTGCATCGTTGATTGCTTGTGGAAAGGAAGAGGAAGAAGCGCCAGCAGATACTTCCGCAACTAACACTACAGAGGAAGTAGTAGAGGCAGTCGACGATTCAGCGGCCTTTTGGGAGCAAGTTTCAGAGGACGGACAGGTAAGAAGTTACTTAACTGGAGACTGGGTTGATAAGGAATATGGTAGACAGCGTCCAGTTGCAGTTATGATTGAGAATACTAAGGCTTGTTTGCCACAATATGGTATTGGTAATGCAGGTGTTATATATGAGTGCGTTGTTGAGGGCGGAATCACACGTATGATGGCTATTTTCGATGATTATTCTGGTCTTGATCAGATTGGTAATATCAGAAGTTCGCGTCCATATTATGTATATTTTGCTAGTGAGTATGATGCAATCTATATGCATGCAGGTGGTAACCCAGCAGCTTTTGAGTTAATTGATGACAAGAATCTCGTTGATAACCTCAACTGCTTACAGCTTGAGGGCAAGAAGGGTTCTGCTACAGCATTTAGAACAGGTTCTGGCGAGCATACACTTTATACTAATTCAGATGGTATCGATAAGGGTATCGAGAAGATGGGTTATGACACAGCACTTCCTTCTGATTATGAGCCACACTTTAAGTTCGCAGCTAAGGGTAATGACTTAGCTAACGGCGAGGATTGCCAGGCTATTCAGTTATATTACTACACTAACAAGCCTTATTGGATTTACAATGAGGAAGATGGCTTATACTACAGATATGAGTTCAATCAGGCTCAGAAGGATGCTGCCACAGGTGAGCAGCTCACAGCTAAGAATATTATCATTGAGGATGTTGAGTGGTGGACATATGAAGGATCTCAGTATTTAGGATACCTCCTTTCATACAACACAGGTACTGGTAAGTACATCTCTAACGGCAAGATGATTGATATCGTATGGTCTAAGGATGAGGATACAGATATTACTCATTATTATGACTTAGAGTCTGGTGAGGAGATCGAACTTAATGTAGGTACTACATGGATTCAAGCTTGCCAGCGTGAGTACACAGATGAGACAGAATACTATGCAGACAAATCAGATTTTAGTAAGGCAAATTAATTAGTTTATGAAACCTAGAAACAGGCGAAGTGATACCGGTTTCTTAATGCAAGGTTCTATCCTTGCAGTTGCATCAATTATTAGTCGTATAGTGGGACTTATCTATAGAGTCCCACTTACGGCAACTATTGGTAAGACAGGAAATGATTATTACGGTACTGCTTATGAAATTTACAATATAATATTGCTAATATCTTCTTACAGTATACCGCTTGCTGTATCAAAACTAGTTTCTGCAAGAGTAGCCAAAGGGCACGTTAAAGACGCTAATAAGGTTTTGCACGGAGCCCTTCTTTTTGCGTTTATAAGTGGTAGTATTGCATCTATAGTTGTATTCTTTGGAGCTGAGTTTTTTACAGGTACTGTACTTAAGACTCCTTTATCAGCAATAGCTCTTAAGGTTCTTGCTCCTACGCTTTTAGTGGTTGCTATACTTGGTGTTTTCAGAGGATTCTTCCAAGGTCTTGGAACTATGATTCCTAGTGCTATTTCCCAGATAGGGGAGCAGTTTATCAATGCCATAGTTTCCGTTGTAGCAGCTAACATTCTATTCTCTTACGGCAAAAAAGTCGGTGGAGTGCTTGGTAATGTAGATGGATATGCAGCGGCTTTCGGTGCTGCTGGTGGTACTCTGGGTACTTCCATGGGTGCTGCTTTTGCTTTAATCTTCATTCTGTTTATTTTCTTTGTATTTAAACAGGTATTTAAGAAGATGCTTAAGAAAGACAGGCATAAGCATTTTGAGACATATTCAGATATAATGCCTATATTAATTATGACAATAATACCAGTACTTCTGAGTACTACGGTTTATAATATTAGTTCTATTATTGATCAGGGTATATTTAAGAACCTTGCTTTAATTCAAGGTTACGATACTGCTGTTACAAGTGAGCAGTGGGGCGTATTTACAGGCCAGTATAAGGTACTTATCAATGTTCCGCTTGCAATTGCGTCAGCTATGGCCGCATCTACTGTACCTAGTCTTACAGCCGCTTTTAACTCTGACGATAGTAAGATGGTTAAGAAGCAGATTAATGCTGCCAATCGATTTGTAATGACTATTGCATTCCCATGTGCTGTGGGACTTATGGTGCTTGCATCTCCAATTATGCAGTTGTTATTTAACGATTCAGAGGATTCATCAGCACTTATGCTTATCATTGGTGGTTGTTCAGTTGTATTCTACTCACTTTCAACCTTATCCAATGGTATATTGCAAGGAATTGATAAGATGTCTATCCCAGTTAAAAATGCTTTGATTGCACTGGTTGCTCACGTGGCATTGTTATTTGTTCTTATGGAGGCATTCAATCTTCATATATATGCTGTTGTTATAGCAAATGCATTTTATGCTTTACTTATGTGCATACTTAATCAGTCTGCTGTGCTTAGGTTCTCTGGAGCTTACATAGATATTAAGCGAGTGGTATTAGCACCACTTGAGTCTTCGGCTATTATGGGACTTGTGGTGTATCTCATTTATCACATGTTTGACGCTATATTTATAATTGGTATGTCTGAGAAGTTAGCTAATCTATTCTCTTGCATTCTTTCTATTGTAATTGGAGTTATAGTTTATTTTGTCTTCATGTTTATATTTAAGGGAATAGATGAAGAGACTCTTATGAAATTCCCAGGAGGCAATAAGCTATGCGATATTGCATATAATTTACATTTATTGAGGTAGCTTATGAATACAAATAATAAGAATTATGATGTTTGTATAATCGGCGCTGGTTTTTCTGGACTTGTTCTTGCAATCAAGCTTGCAAGGGCAGGTCTTTTGGTATGTTTAGTGGAACTTAACAGAATAGTTGGAAGAAGGATTCTTTCAACTGGAAATGGACGCTGTAATTTTACCAACAGCAGAATGGGTGAAGCTTATTATTATAGCAATCATAATCTTAATTTTATTTCTGATAATCATGATGATATCAGGAATTTTTTACGTGAGATGGGTGTCGTTGATAAGGAGTTGGATGGTTATTATTATCCATTCACCAATCAGGCTAAGACAGTTAGAGAAGCATTAGAACACGAGATTAATTATTTAGAGATAGATATATTTCTAGATAATAGAGTTACAGAGGTCATTCACGATAGTGATTTTGTGGTTAAAACTACTCGTCAGGATATTAAAGCTAAGAGGGTGGCAGTTTCCTCTGGTGGATTAGCTGCTGCAACTCTTGGCTCCTCTAAGATAGGCTATAAGATAGCTACCAGTTTTAATATGCATCTTACTAAACTTGCTCCAGCTTTGGTTGGCGTAATCTCTTCTGATATATGCCTTAAGGAGTTGGCAGGAGTTAGAGCTAGCGGATTAGTGAGATACGGTAGCTATGAGTGTGAGGGTGAGATACAGTTTAACAAGGATGGTATATCAGGTTATCCTGTTATGTGTATTAGTCGCTACATTGGGTTAGATGAGCTCAACAAGTCTATATCGGATATACGAATTGATTTTGTGCCTTATCTGACAGAGGATGAGCTCGCCAAGGAGATTAACACTCGATTTAAGCGCAATACTGAAGCTACTATACTCGATTCCCTCATAGGATTATGCAATGAGAAGATACTAGAACAGGTAGTTAGTTTCTCACGTATATATGCAGATACCAGGGTTAATAAGCTAGATCAGGAAGATATTGATAACTTAGTTTATAATTTCAAGTATTTTACTATTAGTATACTCAAGACTAAGGGCTTTGATCATGCGCAGGTTACTGCAGGCGGTGTGGATCTAGATGATATTAATTTAGATACCATGGAGTCTAGAGTTCAAAAAGGACTATATTTTACAGGTGAAGTGCTAGATGTGGATGGCATATGCGGCGGTTATAATCTGAACTGGGCATATACATCTGCTGATATTGCTGCATCGGCTATTATTAAGGATATTTAGATGATTAAGATAGATCAAGTTAAACTTCATATAGACCAGGATATATCTCAGATAGGATCCGTGGTAGCACATAAGCTCAAGATTTCAGAGAAAGCTATTAATAAGTTAGAGATTATTAAGAGCTCTGTAGATGCAAGAAAGAAGCCTGAGATTTTTCTTGTGTATTCGGTGGTGATAACTGTCTCTTCTACAGATGAGAAGAAGATTCTTGCCAAGTTTAAAAGAGATAACAATGTAAATCTCTATATTCCTAAGAATTATTCATTGCCTAAGCTTAATGGGACTCATGAGGATAGGCCACTTATTATTGGAGCTGGTCCTGCAGGATTATTTGCTGCATATATTCTTGCACTAGCTGGTCTTAATCCAATTGTTTTCGAGAGAGGCAAGAGGGTAGAGGATAGAACTGAGGATGTTCTTAATTTCTGGAAGACAGGTATTCTTGATACTAAGTCTAATGTTCAGTTTGGTGAAGGAGGCGCTGGTACCTTCTCAGACGGCAAATTAAATACACTTGTTAACGATAAATTAGGACGTAACAAGTTCGTGCTAGAGACCTTTGTTAAGTTTGGAGCTCCTAGTAATATCCTATATGACTATAAGCCTCATATTGGAACTGATATTCTAAGCAAGGTTATATCGTATATGCGTAATGAAATTATTAGTCTTGGTGGTGAGTTCCACTTCGAGACTAAGATTGATTCATTTATTATTGAGCAGTACAGAATCATAGGTGTTTCATCCATGGGGAAACAATTCTATGGCAATCACGTAATCCTTGCGGTGGGACACAGTGCCAGAGATACATTTGAGGTATTACATAAGTGTGGAATCTATATGGAGGCTAAGGATTTCGCTGTGGGATTTAGAGTAGAGCATCCGCAGGAGTTTATTTCTAAGACTATGTACTCTACAGCCTATGATAAGCTTCCTCCAGCTCCATATAAGCTTGCAACTAATCTTGATAATGGCAGGGGGGTATATTCCTTCTGCATGTGTCCTGGTGGGTTCGTAGTTAATTCATCATCTGAAGACAATCGATTAGTTGTCAATGGAATGAGTTATTCTAAGAGAGATAGCAATAATGCCAACAGTGCAATTGTGGTATCCGTAGGAGAAAAGGAATTTGACAAGTCTAATCCTCTCGCTGGTATAGAGTATCAGAGGCAGCTTGAACATAAGGCGTTTGAATTATGCCAGGGCAAGATTCCTCAACAGTTATTTGGCGATTTCAAAGCCAAGAGACTCAGTACTTCTTATGGAGATTTCGCCTCTGAGACTAGGGGAGCCACAGGCTTTGGCATGTTATCTGATATATTTTCTCAGGAAGTGAACCAATCTATTATTGACGGAATGGGTATCTTTGGTACTAAAATAAAAGAGTTCGATAGAGATGACGCTATCTTTTCTGGGGTTGAGAGTAGGACTTCTTCTCCAGTTAGGATTCGTAGGGATGAATTATATCAAGCCAACATAGCAGGACTTTACCCTTGCGGTGAGGGAGCAGGATATGCTGGCGGTATCACTTCAGCTGCAATGGATGGTATGAAAGTGGCTGAAGCAGTAATTGCAGATTTAAATTTATAGAATAGGTGGGAATAATTAGTGGCTGAATACACTCCAATGATGCAGGAGTATCTTAAGACGAAAGCTGAATATGAAGATTGTATATTGTTCTACAGGTTAGGCGATTTCTATGAAATGTTCTTCGAGGATGCTAAGACAGCATCTAAGGAACTGGAGCTTACATTGACTGGCAAAGCATGTGGCGCTGAGGAGAGAGCTCCTATGTGTGGAGTTCCTTTCCATGCTGCTGAGACATATATCAATAGACTGGTAGCTAGAGGATTCAAGGTGGCTATCTGTGAGCAGGTGGAAGATCCTAAAGAGGCTAAGGGGCTTGTCAAAAGAGAGGTTATTAGGGTAGTCACTCCTGGAACTAATATAGATCAGCTTGCACTTGATGAGGGTAGCAATAATTACATCATGTCATTAGTTTACAACAAGGGCGTGTTTGGTATTGCATCCTGTGATGTCTCTACTGCCGATTTCTTCCTCACAGAGGTTGATAATACAAGGAAGCTTCTGGATGAATTATACAGGTTCAATCCAGCAGAGGTTATTTATAGCAAATCTATATATGAGTCAGGTATAGATATTACAGATTTATCAGTGAAGATGGAGTTTGCCATCACTCAACTAGATGAGTCATACTTCGATGATACTATAAGCACTAGAGAGTTGCTTAATCATTTCAAGGCTCATTCATTGGAGGGTCTTGGATTAATAGACTTTGCGATAGGTAAGGTGTCAGCTGGTTCCCTGCTCTTATATCTCAAGGAGACTCAGAAGTCCGAACTTACCCACTTGACCCATATTACTCCATATACAGATGGCAAATTTATGCTCATAGATAGTTCCACCAGAAGGAATCTGGAGCTCACAGAGACTATGAGAGATAAGCAGAAGCGTGGTTCACTGTTATGGGTACTTGATAAGACTAAGACTGCCATGGGAGCTAGACAGCTCAAGAGTTTCATTGAGCAGCCACTTGTTTCTGTAGATGAGATTATTAAAAGACAGGATGCCATTGAAGAAATCAATCGCTCTTTGATAGATAGAGAGGAATTAAGGGAGTATTTATCATCTGTATATGATTTGGAGAGACTCATTACTAAGATTACTTATCAGTCTGCAAATCCTAGAGATTTGATAGCTTTTAAGCAATCTATTGGTATGCTTTCTCCAATCAAGACTCTGCTGGGAGGATTTAATTCTCACTTGATTAGAGACTTAGATGAGGATATTAGTGACCTTAAGGAATTATACGCTCTTATTGATGCTGCTATTGCTGAGGAGCCCCCTATTTCTGCTCGTGATGGAGATATTATTAAGACTGGTTACAACGAAGAGGTTGACCGCCTTAGGAATGCTAAGGTAGATGGCAAGCAGTGGTTAGCAGAGCTTGAGACAAAAGAACGAGAAAAGACAGGAATCAAGAACCTTAAGATTAAGTTTAATAAGGTATTTGGATTTTATTTAGAAGTAACCAATTCATATAAGGACCTCGTGCCTGATTATTATGTGAGGAAGCAGACTCTTGTTAATGCGGAGAGATTCTATACTCCTGAGCTTAAGGAATTAGAAGATACCATATTAGGTGCCGAGGATAGACTCAATACTATAGAGTATGAGTTCTTTAAAACAGTCAGAGATACAATTGCATCAGAGGTGGATGCGATTCAGATTACAGCCAAGGCTATTGCTGTTTTAGATGCCATTATATCCATGGCAGTTGTAGCTGAGAAGAATCATTACGTCAGACCTGTTATTAATAACAGGGGTGTGATAGATATTAAGGATGGTAGACATCCTGTGGTTGAGCAGATGATTAATGCTGATCAGTTCATATCTAATGATTGTTATTTAGACATGGATTTCAATACCATATCAATTATTACAGGACCTAATATGGCAGGTAAGTCCACCTATATGAGACAGGTGGCACTGATTGTTCTTATGGCTCAGATAGGAAGCTTCGTTCCCGCTACATCAGCTACTATAGGTGTAGTTGATAGGATATTTACTAGAGTAGGTGCTTCAGATGATTTATCTACTGGTCAGTCCACCTTTATGGTTGAGATGAATGAGGTGGCTAATATTCTTCACAATGCTACCAGTAAGTCGCTTCTTATCCTTGATGAGATAGGAAGAGGTACTTCTACCTACGATGGATTATCAATTGCATGGTCTGTAGTGGAACACATCGCATACAATATAGGCGCTAAGACACTTTTTGCCACGCATTATCATGAGTTGACAGAGCTTGAGGGACAGATTAAAGGAGTTCATAACTATTGCATCGCTGTTCAGGAGATGGGCGAGGATATAATATTCTTGCGCAAGATTATTCCTGGAGGAGCAGATCAAAGTTACGGTATACAGGTAGCCAGGCTGGCAGGGCTTCCTGAGGAAGTATTAACTAGGGCACGCACTATAGTTAATTCTCTCAACGAGAATGATATAGCTGCAGTCACTGATAAGATAGCACTTAGAGAAGAGATGGAAGAGAAGCTCAAGATTACAGAAAGCATCTCTCTATCTGAAGCAGATGCTGAATTAGTATCTGATATTAAGAGTCTAGATGTTACTAAGATAACTCCACTTGAAGCAATGAATATTCTATTTGAATATCATAATAGGGTAACGAATAATGAACAGAATTAATTTACTTAGCCAGGAAACAATTGATAAGATAGCTGCCGGAGAAGTGGTTGAAAGACCAGCTTCAGTAGCCAAGGAGCTCATCGAAAACAGTATTGATGCAGGGGCAACTGCTATATCTGTAGAGATAAAGGGTGGCGGCATCGAATATCTTAGAATTACCGATAATGGCGTAGGCATTGATAAGGATCAGATACAGATAGCTTTCTTAAGGCACTCCACCAGCAAGATTGTAGATGCTGCTGATTTAGATAATGTGCGCTCGCTAGGATTTAGAGGTGAGGCACTTTCTAGTATCTCTGCTGTATCTAAAGTGGAACTTATCACTAAGACTAAGGAGTCACTTCTGGGGGCCTCTTATATAATCGAGGGAGCCAAAGAGATATCCCTTACTGATATAGGTGCACCTGATGGTACTACCTTTATTGTCAGGCAGCTCTTTTATAATACTCCAGCCAGGAAGAAGTTTCTCAAGTCTGATAGCACAGAGGGTAGTTATGTATTTGATGTGGTAGAGCACCTGGCTCTGTCCCATCCTGAGATTTCATTCAAATTCCTCCTTAATGGCAAGGAGAAGCTCATGACCTCAGGCAATGGTGTACTTTCCGATACTATTTATCAGATATATGGAAGACAGATTGCATCTAATGTGCTTGATTTAGAGTATGAAGATGAATTCATGACTATATCAGGGTTTATTGGTCAGTCCGTTATCGCAAGAGGCAATAGGGCCTTTGAGCATTTCTTTGTCAATAATAGATATATTAAGAGCGGCAATCTCTCTAAAGCATGTGAGGAAGGGTACTATGGTTTTTTGATGGGACATCAGTATCCGTTCTTTGTAATTAATATTAATTTCAAGGATAGCGCTGTAGATGTGAATGTACATCCAACCAAGCAGGAGGTCCGTTTTGAAAATGAAGCTGTTATCTTAGAGGTACTTACCAGGATTATCAACGATAGACTACGTAAGCGAGAGGATGTCTTAGAGGCTCATGTGGATGAGGATACTACACCTCCTAAACCTATTATAGCTAGTCCAGTTGTACCTACAGTAGAACCTTCTGGAGTTTCATCTGTAAAAGATACGACTATGGATAATCCTTCTAATAAAGGAGAGGACTCTCCTGTTAATAATGTCAATAATATAGAACCTCCTGCCTCAACAGTACCTGCAAAGGTCAAGATGCCTGAGCCTTTTGAGAAGGATAGATTAGAACAGATCAAGATGCAGGTTACTAATCAAATCAGGCAGGATACTCCTTACGAGAAGAAATTTGCAGAGAAGAATCGCGGAGGAGAAAAGTACGAGCAGATTAGCTTTTTACAAAAGGAAGCTATTAAAGAACACAAGATAATCGGTCAAGTATTTGATACATATTGGATCATTGAGTACGATAAGAATATGTACATAATCGACCAGCATGCAGCTCATGAGAAAGTACTCTTCGAGAAGACCATGTCAAGGCTTAAGAATAACGAGATGAGTACACAGCTTGTTAGTCCACCTATTATTGTTTCTCTTGCCCCAGGCGATATACTCTTATACGAGAGATATCATGAGGCTTTTGAAAAGGTTGGATTCAATATAGAGTCTTTTGGAGGTAATGAGCTTGCAATTAACGGAGTTCCTGGCAATATGCTTAACTTAGATCCTAAGCAGTTGTTTATGGAGATCTTAGCAGATTGCGATAGTTTTAAGGCTTCAGATTCATTTGATATGATTGTGGAGAGAGTGGCATCCATGTCATGCAAGGCTGCCGTTAAGGGTAATAACAAGTTATCTATTCCAGAGATTAAGACTCTTATAGATGATTTATTGAAGTTGGATAATCCATACCATTGTCCTCATGGTAGACCTACTATGATTTCATTCTCTGAGTATGAATTAGCCAAGAAGTTTAAAAGGATTGTTTAATGAACAAATTAGTGGTTTTGACAGGGCCAACAGCCGTTGGTAAGACATCACTTTCTATTAATCTCGCCAAAGCAATTAATGGCGAGATTATTTCTGCTGATTGTATGCAGGTATATAAGCGTATGGATATAGGCACAGCCAAGATTACTCCTGAGGATATGGATGGAGTGAAGCATCATTTAATTGATGTGATTGAACCATCTGAGGATTTTCATGTGGTGAGATTCAAAGAGATGGTTGAGGAGGCCATGGCTGACATCTATTCCAGAGGCAAGATTCCCATCATATGTGGGGGCACTGGATTCTATATTCAGGCGGTTCTATATGATATACAGTTTAATGACGACGATGTAGACCAGGAGTATCGTAACTTTTTAGATGAATATGCAAATGAGCATGGCAACGATAAGCTTCATGCTAAGTTAGAAGAAGTTGATCCTGATTCTGCTTCAAGTATTCCTGCGGCTAATCGTAAAAGAGTGATTAGAGCCCTAGAGTATTATCACCAGACAGGCGAGATGTTTTCTGTCCACAATAAACAGGAGCGTCTGAGAAAAAGTCCGTATAATTTTGCTTATTTTGTGCTAAATGATGACAGGAAATTATTATATAATCGTATAGATAAGCGAGTGGATGTCATGATGGAAAATGGTTTATTAGAAGAGGTTAAATCTCTTGTGAATGAGGGACTTACCACCTCCATGACATCTATGAGTGGCATAGGCTACAAAGAAATAATATCTTATCTCAATGGAGATTTATCACTTGAGGATTCTGTTGAACTAATTAAAAAGAACTCTAGGAACTATGCTAAGCGCCAGCTTACTTGGTTTAGAAGAGAAAGAGAAGTTATATGGCTTGATAAGACTGTACTTACTAATCAGGATATGATTCTTGAGGTGATTTTATCTAGCCTTAGAGAGAGAGGAATTATTTAAAGTGTATAGTATTTACAAAGATTTCGGAATTTCAAAGGAAGTATATGATTACGGTAAAGATATTATCAAGAATCTTGCTGACAGATTCAAAGAAATAGACGATACTGCAGAATACAATCAGCTTAAGGTCCTTAGAGCTATGCAGGAGCACAAGGTGGCAGCTGAGTGTTTTAATACTTCTACAGGTTATGGTTATGATGATGTGGGAAGAGATACATTAGAGAAAGTATACGCATCTGTATTCAAGGCTGAGGATGCCCTGGTTCGTCCTCAGATTACCTGCGGTACACATGCTTTAGCACTTGCCCTCATGAGTAACTTAAGGCCAGGCGATGAGCTCTTATCACCTGTTGGCAAGCCATATGATACTCTTGAGGAAGTAATCGGAATCAGACCATCTAACGGTTCTCTTGCTGAGTATGGCGTTACTTACGCTCAGGTGGATTTATTAGATAACGGCGATTTCGACTATGATGGAATTAAGGCAGCTATTAACGATAGAACTAAGCTTGTTACAATACAGCGTTCTAAGGGTTATGCTAATAGACCTACGCTTTCTGTTGAGAAGATTGGCGAGCTTATTTCTTTTGTTAAGAATATTAAGCCTGACATTATTTGCATGGTAGACAATTGCTACGGTGAGTTCGTTGAGAGAATCGAGCCTACTGAACTAGGAGCGGATATGTGCGTAGGTTCTCTTATTAAGAATCCAGGTGGCGGTCTTGCACCTATAGGTGGATATATCGTAGGTACAAAGGCCTGTGTTGAGAATGCAGCACACAGACTTACCAGCCCTGGACTGGGCAAGGAAGTCGGAGCTTCACTTGGAACTATGCAGTCATTCTATCAGGGATTTTTCCTGGCGCCTACAGTTGTTGCTGGAGCCTTAAAAGGTGCAATCTTTGCAGCTAATGTATATGAGAAGCTTGGATTCCTATGCGTTCCTAATTCAACTGAGCCTAGGTACGATATTATTCAGGCAGTATCATTTCTTAAGCCAGAGGGATTAATTGCTTTCTGCGAGGGTATTCAGGCAGCTGCTCCAGTTGATTCATATGTTACTCCAGAGCCATGGGATATGCCAGGCTATGATAGCAAGGTAATTATGGCTGCAGGAGCATTCGTACAGGGTTCTTCTATTGAGTTATCTGCAGATGGCCCTTTAAGAGACCCTTATACAGCATTTTTCCAGGGTGGACTCACATGGAATCATGCTAAGATAGGCATACTTACATCCTTACAAAAACTAGTTGATGCTTGCCTTGTGAACAAAACACAACTGTGATAAAATTTTTTAAGAAATTTTATTAAAAGTGACTTACGGAGGATAATCATGGCCAATTCATTTGGTATTGATATAGGAACTCAGAATCTTAAGATATACAGCGGTTCCAACAATCAAATTACTAACATCAAAAACACAATCGCTATTGTTAATAAGAATCAGATGTACTCATACGGTGATAGTGCATATTCTATGTTTGAGAAGGCACCTGAGACAATTAGTGTCTCTTTTCCAATCGTATCAGGTGTTATAGCTGATTTTGATAATATGCAGACTATGCTTTTTGAGGTCTTAGAGAAGGATCTTAAGGGCAAGATTAAGGGCAGTGATATTGTTGTTGCTGTACCTACAGATATTACTGAGGTTGAGAAGAAGGCATTCTCTGACTTATTCTCTAAGTCTAAGAACAAGCCTCATTCAATCAAAGTATGTGAGAAGCCTATAGCCAGTGCTATCGGTATGGGACTTGATGTATCAGAGCCTACAGGTGTTATGGTGGTAGATTTAGGTGCAGATACTACAGAGATATCAGTTATTTCTTTAGGTGGTTTAGTTCTTTCTGAGCTTCTTCCATTCGGTGGTAATCAGATAGATGAATCTATTGTTACATACCTTAAGAGGAATTATAACTTGGTCATCGGTCAGAAGACTGCTAAGCAGCTTAAGGAAGAGATTGGCTCTGCATTAGAGGGCAGAGGAGAGAAGCTTACTGTTGTTGGTCGTGATGTGGTAAGTGGTCTTCCTATTGAGATGGAGATTGAAAGCGATATCATTTACAACGCAATCAAGTCAGATTTAGAGAGCTTCTGCACTAATGTTAAGCTCATTTTAGAGAAGGTTCCACCAGAGCTTGCTAAGGATATTGTACATTCAGGCATATATCTTACAGGTGGTACATCTCAGTTACATCAATTGACTGATTTATTCTCAGAAGTTACTAATATCAAGGTTAATGCATTTGAAGAACCACAGGAGTCATGTGTAAAGGGACTTGGTGCTGTTCTTTCAGATAGCAAGTACAAGACCTATGGTTACAGTATGAAGACAAGGATATTTAGATAATGAGACAAAGAAAAGCAAATGGTGGTATTCCAAGTAAATATTTGCTTATGATTTTATCGATTATATGTATTATGCTTTTGTTCTTCAGTTATTCTACTGGTTTTTCAGGCGGTCCACTTGAGACTATTGCCAATCATATATTTATACCTATGCAGAAGGGTATAGATTATGTAGGCAGCAGCATTGCTATTTCTTCAGCTGATACTAAGACTAGAGAGGAGCTTGTTGCTGAGAACGAACAATTGCAGGCACAGGTCGAAGATCTTAATGCTACTATTAGTAATATGGAGCTTAAGCTCAAGGAGCTTGATGAGCTTCAGCAGTTGTATGAATTAGATCAGACTTACTATGATTATGACACTACAGGTGCTCGTATCATAGGTAAGGGTACATCTAATTGGTTTAATACCTTTACCATCGATAAGGGATCTAAGGATGGTATAGAGGTTGATATGAATGTCATCGCCGAGGGAGGATTAGTTGGTATTGTTACTTCCGTAGGCGATTCTTATGCTGTAGTTAGAGCTATTATTGATGATACTTCTAACGTCAGCGCAACTATTTCATCCACAGAGGATAATTGCATAGTTTCTGGTTCATTGGAGGATATGACTTCAAGCAACCTCATATTATTCTCTAACCTAGATGATGACGATGATGAAGTAGCTATCGGTGATGTGATAGTTACCTCTAATATTTCTGATAAATATCTCCCAGGACTTATGATAGGTTATGTTTCATCTGTACAGTTAGATGAGAACGAGCTTACTAAATCTGGTACGGTTACACCAGTAGTGGATTTTATGCATTTATCAGATGTACTTGTTATTTTGCAGCAA
This sequence comes from Pseudobutyrivibrio sp., assembly GCA_024691465.1. Next base: position 14,389 of record JAILNO010000248.1, read on the forward strand.
AAGGAGTCTTACACAGGTGAGTGATTTTAAACAATATTTAAAAAAGATATTGATTATTACACTTGTTATTTTTGTATGCTATTTGCTGCAGACAAGTGTATTTTCTCGTTATAGACTTGCGGGAGTCACCCCTAATATATTGATTTGTGTAGTTTCTACCTATGGATTTATGAAGGGTAGGAAGTACGGTATTATTATTGGATTTTTCACTGGTTTACTTCTTGATATTTTCTCAGGAGGTTTGTTTGGATTATATGCATTGATTTACATGTATATTGGTCTTTTGAATGGTTTTTTCAAGAAGCAGTTTTTTGGAGATGATCTTAAGCTTCCGATGATTCTTATTGGAACTAGTGATTTAATTTATGGCGTTGCCACATTTTTCGCCCTGTTTTTTATTAGATCTCAGAGTGATTTCACTTTTTATTTAATGAATATTATTCTTCCTGAGGTTGTTTACACTTTAGTTGTATCCATCTTTGTTTATTACATAATTCTTCACTTAAACAATTGGGTGGAAAAAATCGAAAAGAAAGGTTCTGATAGAATTGGAAATTATTAAGGACTTTTTTGAAAATGCATTTTCTTCACGTATTCGTGTTGTTTCAGTTGTGATGGTTTTATTTGCGACTGTTCTTATTTCACGTCTATTTTATTTACAGATACTTAATGGTTCTGAATACCAGGATAATTACAACTTAAAACTCGAGAAGACAGAGTCCATTGCTGCCACTAGAGGTAATATCTATGACAGAAATGGTAATCTGCTTGCCTATAACGAGCTGGTATATGCTGTTACTATTCAGGATACAGGCACATATGCCAATTCTAAGGAGCGCAGTCAGTCTCTTAATTCTGAGATAGCTGAGATTATTACTAAGCTAGAGAGCAATGGAGATGAGATTGATAATGATTTCGGAATATACATAGATTCTTCAGGTCAGTATCAATTCCTTAGCTCAGGTGCGCAGCTACAGAGATTCAGGGCTGATATCTTCGGTAGGAACACTATTGAAGAGCTAGTTTACAATGAGAAGCTTGGGTTTGATGAGGCCACAGCTTCTGCTGATCAGATTATTGATTATCTGCAGGGGGACAAGGTCTACAATATCTCAGATGAGTATTCTAAGAAGCTTCGCTATGAGATAATGGTTGTTAGGTACAATATGGGACAGAACTCATACCAGAAGTACATTTCTACAGTTATTGCTTCTGATATATCGGAGGAATCTGTTGCTTTTATCAAGGAGAACATCAATGAATTAACTGGTGTAGATGTAGAGCAGAAGTCCCTCAGACGATATGTTGATAGTGAGTACTTTGCTCATATTATTGGATATACAGGACAGATTTCCACTGCTGAATATAAGGAATTATCTACAACTGATGATTCAGTTGAGACTACTGATGTAGTAGGTAAGTCTGGTATTGAGAAATATATGAACGACTATCTATCTGGTACTAAGGGATATGAGACTCTCTATGTAGATAGTGTAGGTAACACCATCGCAGAGGGAGATTATCAGGCGGCTGTTTCAGGTAATGATGTGTATCTTTCTATAGATATGGATCTACAGAAGGCTGCATATATTCTGCTGGAGCAGGAGATTGCAGGTATCCTATATTCTAAGATTGAGAATATCAAAGAATCCAATGTTACTGATTCATCATCTGATGTTGTGGTTCCTATTTATGATGTATATTATTCCCTTATTAACAATGGGATTATTGATATTAATGCTTTCTCTGATTCAGAAGCATCTCAAACAGAGAAGGAAGTGCTTGCAGCATATGAGGTCAAGGAGAAGCAGGTTTTATCTACTCTTAAGACTCAGCTAAAGTCATCTAATGAGGTTATATATAGTGAGCTGCCTAATGAATATCAGGCTTATTCTACCTATATAGTTACTAAGCTTAAGAGTTTAGGTATATTCGATGCTAATTCTATCGATACCAGCTCTGAGGTGCAGACTAGCTGGACTTCAGAACAGATGGCTGTTAATAAATACTTAATTTATGCTATCGAGCAGAACTGGATAGATATCACTAAGTACGAGGCTGAGGCTAAGTACGCAGATACTGAGGAGTTATATGATGATTTAGTTGATTATATTATCGATTATCTTTCTAATGACACTCAGTTCCAGAAGTTAGTTTATAAGTATCTTTTACTGGAAGATCAGATTTCTGGTAAGCAGTTGTGCATGATTCTATATGATCAGGGCGTTCTTTCGACTGAAGATGATGCTGAATACGAAGCTCTTGTCAATGGAAGCATGACAGCTTATGAGTTCATGAGAGCCAAGATTAAGTCACTCGAGATTACTCCTGGCCAGCTTGCTCTTGATCCATGCTCTGGTTCTACAGTTGTGATTGATGTTAAAACTGGTGAAGTACTAGCTATGGTTACCTACCCAGGTTATGATAACAATAGATTGGCTAATTCAGTAGATGCTGATTATTATTCGTATCTTACAAATAGTGCGGCTAATCCTCTCTACAATTATGCTACACAGCAGAGGACAGCTCCAGGTTCTACATTCAAGATTGTCAGCTCTACAGCTGGTCTTGCAGAGGGTGTTATCACTACCACATCAGAGATTACTGATTTAGGTCAGTTTACTAAGGTATCTAACAATCCTAAGTGCTGGATCTATCCTAGCAACCATGGAAGCATCAATGTATCAGAAGCTATCAGAGATTCGTGTAACTACTTCTTCTATGAGGTAGGTTGGAGACTTGCTGGTGGTGATGGTGCGTATGATGATGCTACAGGTGTTTCTAAAATCAGCGAATATGCGTCACTTTTCGGCTTGGATGAGACCACAGGTATTGAGATAGAAGAGAATGATCCTCACATAGCTACAGAGTATCCTGTCATGGCCGCTATCGGACAGTCAGATAACAACTTTACTACTGTAGGTCTAGCTCGCTATGCTACAGCTATTGCTAGCCAGGGTACGGTTTATGAGCTTACACTTCTTGATAGTGTTAGAGATTCAGAGGGCTCTGTTATTCAGTCCTACGGACCTTCAGTGCGTAATGAGATAGATGTATTAAATAATAGCGAGTGGGATGCCATCCATTATGGTATGAGAATGGTGTGTGAATCCTTAAGTTCATACAATGGTTTCTCTGTAGAGGTGGCTGGTAAGACAGGTACAGCTCAGCAGGTTGCTAACAGACCTAACCACGCTTTGTTTATAGGATTTGCTCCATATCAGAATCCTGAGATATCAATTGCTACTCGTATTGCTTATGGTTATACATCACATAATGCAGCCGAGGTTTCAAAGGATATATTAGCTTATTACTTCGGCGTGTCTTCTACTGAGGACCTGCTTGATGGTGAGGCTAACGTAGTTTCTAATTCTGAGAATGAATTTACGGATTAAGTATTTTTTTACAATATAATGGAGATTTATTATGGCTAACGATCCAGTAATTTTAAAAAGCAATAAATACGGACTTACTTTACAGTTAGATCCTACTATAGAATTCCAACAGCTAGTCAGAGCTGTATGCGAGAAATTCGCGCAGTCAGCAGATTTCTTTGGTGAGACTTCTATGATCCTTGAGACCATAGGAAGGGAACTTACCGCTGAGGAAGGAGCTGTCATTATTCAGGCCATTGAGCTTAATTCTAAGATTAAGATCATTCTTTTGCATGAGAACAATGAATTAAAAGATACCAGGATGCTAGGGCAGATTGATAAATTCTATTCTGATGAGATCTTCGAGAATGCTAAGATTATTCGCGGCAATGTCCTCAAGAATGACGAGATTAGATCAGACTCTAGTGTGGTTATCTTAGGTGATGTCAAATCCAAGGCTAAGGTCATAGCAAAGGGGAACATTATAGTGCTTGGTACATTATCAGGTCATGCTCATGCAGGATATCCTGACAATACAGGCTGCTATATCGCAACAGGTGTATTAGATACCGAGAATGTTCAGATAGGTACTGTAGAAGGAGCTATTAATATTCAGGAGAAATGGTCCATCAGAGTACATAAAAAGTCAGTTGAGCCAATGGGAATTACAGTATGGAATAGAGAATTACTTGCTGAACCATTGAGTAGTGGATTATTAAGAAGGATTAAAAACTAATGTTTCACAATTATAAATTTAAGAATCTAGATGTTAAATTAATAATTGCAGTAATAGCTCTTACAATTATTGGAATCTTTGTAATTGGTAGTGCTAATGAATCTAACCAACAGAAGCAGATACTGGGTATGATTCTTGGAATATTTGTAATGGGAGCTATGGCTCTAGTAGATTATGATTTCCTATTACATTTCCATTGGGTATATTATGCAATGGTTATCGTACTGCTATTTTCAGTACTTTTATTTGGTTCTGAATCTGGTGGTGCCACCAGATGGATTGATGTAGGTATCCGATTCCAACCATCAGAACTTAGTAAGATATTGCTTATATTATTTTTCGCTTGGTTTTTTATGATGCACGAGGAAGATATTAATAAACCTAAGACCTTGGTTATCACTATTATTCTTTCTGCTATACCTTTATTTTTAATTGAAAAAGAACCAGATTTGTCCACTACAATTGTCACAATGATGATTATTTGTGTTATGATATTTGTAACAGGAGTTAGTTATAAATTAGTCGGAATTATCGTGGGTGTTACAGTGCCTGCTATAGCTTTATTACTATTTCTTGTTACGCGTGAAGGACAGACTATATTAGATGAATATCAGGGACTTCGTATATTAGCATGGCTTAAGCCAGATGAGTATCCATCTAGCTCATACCAGCAACAGAATTCCATCATGGCTATTGGTTCAGGTCAGTTACTTGGTAAGGGACTTGGTAATGAAGCTTTTGATTCTGTTAAGAATGGTAATTATATTTCTGAGCCTCATACTGACTTTATTTTTGCAGTTGCAGGAGAGGAGCTTGGTTTTATCGGTTCAGCTTTAATAATTGCCCTTATATTCTTTATTACAATTGAGATATTACTTATTGCTAAGAACGCTAAGGATATATCAGGCAAGCTTATCTGTATAGGTATGGCAGCCTTGATCGGATTCCAGAGCTTCGTCAATATCTGTGTTGTAACTGGTCTTATGCCTAATACAGGTTTACCACTTCCATTTGTAAGTTATGGACTTACGTCCCTTGTGACTATATATTTTGGTGTTGGAATAGTATTAAACGTCGGGCTTCAATCAAAAAATTATAACGGGAGGCTTTTTTAGATGAATATTGGTTTAGTTGCACATGACTCTAAAAAGAAGTTAATGCAGAATTTTTGTATTGCTTATAGAGGTATCTTAAGCAAGAATGAGATTTTTGCTACTGGCACTACAGGTCGTTTAGTTGAGGAAGTAACTAACCTCAGTGTACATAAGTATTTGGCTGGACACTTGGGTGGTACTCAGCAGCTGGGTGCACAGATAGAACAGAACGAAATTGATTTGGTTATTTTCCTTAGAGACCCACTTACAGTTAAGTCTCATGAACCAGATGTTAATAATATTGTTAGAATCTGCGATGCTAACAATATACCTTTGGCTACTAATTTAGCCACAGCGGAATTACTGATTAAATCACTTGATAGGGGAGATCTTGAGTGGCGTGAGATGTATAAATAAATTACTCGTTACTATTTTAATTATTTGTATCTCGTTACCACTGGTTAGTTGCGGTTCATCTTCTGAATCAGCAGCTACTTACGATGTATATGATACTTCTTTTTCTTATGGAATAACTCATAATGGCACATCATCTAATGTAGAGCTATTTGCTAAGAATCTATGTGTTACAGGAACTGAGGACCTCGGTACTTCTGCGGTAGATTCTCAAGTAGCAGGTGCTGCAGGTGCATTCAATGTTACAGATCAAACTGTTGTATATGCCCAGGCCATGCATGAGAGGATGTATCCTGCATCTACTACAAAGATACTTACAGCTTATATTGCTTGTCTATATGGTGATTTAGATGAGTATTATACAGTTAGTGCTAATGCAGTTGATCAGGCTAGCGATTCATCTGTGTGTAATCTCAAGGAAGGTGATGTTATTAGCCTTAGGGATTTACTATATGGACTGATGCTTCGCTCGGGTAATGATGCTGCCGTAGCTATTGCAGAGGGCATTAGTGGTGACGTGGAGAGTTTTGCTACTCTTATGAATCAGACAGCTCAGTCTATTGGAGCTACCAATTCTAATTTCATCACACCTAATGGATTACATGATGATAATCATTACACCACAGTGTATGATATGTACCTGATTTTGAATACAGCTATTCAGAATGAGGAATTTTATAATATATTTACAGCTAGTTCCTATACAACTAACTATACCAGCGGCGGAAGCGCTAAGACTCAGGAGTGGAAGACCACTAATCAGTACATTACTGGCAGTGTTAGCACACCATCTGGTTTTACTATTTCAGGAGGTAAGACAGGTACTACAGGAGCAGCTGGTTATTGCTTAGTTCTTCTTTCAGAGAACGAAGACCATGATAAGATTATATCCATAGTTTTTAATGCAGATTGCAGATCTAATTTATATTTATTGATGAATCAGATTCTCAGTAATTATTGCTTATAATTTGTTATTTATGTTTTAGTTTTAATAGGGTTATGTTAGAATTAATATATATAATAAATTAAGGGAGGTATTACGACATGGTGGAGATAATTTCAGGCGAAAAAGGCAAAGGCAAGACAAAGTATCTTTTAGACAAAGTTAATAGCGATGTAAAAAAAGTTGATGGTTCTATCGTCTACATTGACAAGAACACTAAGCACATGTATGAACTTGATTCTAAGATTCGTTTGATAAACATGGGGGATTATCCAATCGAATCTAAAGATGAATTTCTTGGTTTCCTGAGTGGCGTTTTATCTCAAAATGCTGACATTCAAGAAGTATTTCTTGATAGTTTTCTTACAGTATCTTACATTGATTCCAATGATGAGTTTTCTGTAGCCCTTAATAAGCTAGATAAGATTTGTAACTTATACGATGTTAAATTCGTATTATCAGTTAGTAAAAATGAAAAGGATTTGCCATCCGATGCTAAAGGCAAAATCGTTATATCTTTATAATTTTGATTTCATTAGGGCACGGGTTTCGTGCCCTTTAACTATGCAATAATATATATGAAAAATAAAAAGAAAAATGACAAGATAATTAAATATCCTAAGCAGTATCATTTCTCTATAGGTTTTATTATCATCGGTGTTATGTTCATTTATATGATCTATCATTTGGTGACATATATTACTGCTGACAATACCACCATTTATGAAGTATCTCAGGGTTCGATATCTTCTAATCTAGAGTATAATGCACTTGCTATTAGACAAGAGCAGATTGTTAACGCTGAATTATCTGGTGATGTATTATATATGGCTGAGAATTTCGGCAAGGTAGGAGCTAAGACACAAGTATATGCTCTTGATACCACAGGAGAGATTCTTGATTCTATTCAGGAGTCCACTGAGAAGTCAGAGATTACGTTAGATGTAGATGATTATTCTAAGTTGCAGTCTACTGTTTCTAATTATGTCTTAGATTATAATCCTCTTAATTTTTCTAAGACTTATTCATTTAAGAATGAATTAGAATCTCAGGTGGAGCAGCTATATACTGTTTCAGCCATTGAATCCATGGGGGATTCCCTAGATACAGCCATTGCCTCTGGATCATTTAATATATACAACTCTCCAGTACCTGGACTTGTAGTATATTCAATTGATGGCTTAGAGAGTTTATCAGTTGATACCTTTAATTCAGACTCTTTTGATACATCTAATTATTCCATTACTAATCTTAAGGCTCAGGAGTCTGTTACAGCAGGACAGCCTGTTTACAAGGTCATCACTTCAGATCATTGGGAATTGATTCTTGAGGTTGATAAGACATTATATGATTCATTACAGGAGGATTCATATCTTAAGATTAAGTTCTTAGAGGACGAGAAAGAGACGTGGACCACTCTGAGTTTCTCAGAGAAAGCAGGTCGATACTATCTGATACTTGGATTAGATGATTCCATGGATAGATATGCTGATTCCAGATTCGTACATGTTAAGATAATTAATAATAATATATCTGGACTTAAGATACCTAATTCTTCTATTGTTACTAAGGAATTCTTTACAATTCCTAAGGATTATATGATTCAGGGTAATAATGACGATGATGCAGGATTTATTCTTCAGTCAGGATCTGATAGTCTATATATTAATCCGACTATTTATTATGAGACTGATGATTTCTACTATGTAGATGATGAGATACTTAATAGGGGTGATAAGCTCATTAAGCAGAATTCTAATGAATTATATGTAGTTGGTAGCGACATGGGTAAGTTAGAGGGTGTCTATAATGTCAATAAGGGGTATTCTGTATTTAAACAGATAGAAATACTTTACCAAAACGAAGATTATTCTATAATTAAAACAGGTACTAACTATGGAATATCCATGTATGATCATATAGTTTTACAGGGTAACGAAGTAGAAGAGAACACCATTATTAATTAGTGTTAATGTAATTAATAGTTAAGGAGATAGATTATGAGATCAGAGGAACTCAAGACTAATTTAGCTGATGTAGAGAAGAGAGTAGCTGCTGCTTGTGCAAGAGCTGGCAGAGACAGAAGTGAGGTTACTTTAATAGCTGTTAGCAAGACTAAGCCTGTTGAGGATTTACAGGTTATCTATGATGAAGGTATCAGAGAGTTTGGCGAGAACAAGGTTCAGGAACTTACTGGTAAGATACCTGAGATGCCTGCAGATATTAACTGGCATTTGATCGGTCACTTACAGCGTAACAAAGTTAAATACATAGTAGACAAGGTTAAGCTTATTCATTCTGTTGATAGCTATAGACTAGCTGAGGAGATTAATATCCAGGCTAAGAAGCACAATGTTACTGTTCCTATCCTAATTGAGGTTAATGCAGCTAACGAAGCCACTAAATTCGGCGTTAAGCTGGAGGAGACCATGCAGTTATGCGAAGAGATTTCCACTCTTGAGAATGTACACATCATGGGACTTATGACTATAGCACCAAATGTTGTGGTACCAGAAGAAAATAGACAGATTTTTCACAAAATAAAGGATTTATCAGTTGACATCGCTAATAAAAACATTGATAATGTAGATATGAGAATTATATCTATGGGTATGACTAATGACTTTGAAGTTGCCATAGAAGAAGGAGCTACCTTAGTTAGAGTAGGTACAGCTATCTTCGGTGAGAGAAACTACAATATATAACAAAGAGGAGTTATGTTATGTTTGAAAGAATGCTTGATGCGATGCATCTGAATGATGACTATGATGATTATGATGATGACGAGTTATATGATGAGGAAGACAAATCCTTCTTTAACAAGTTCTCTAAGAATTCTGATGAAGAGAAGCGTCCAGTATTAAACAAGCCTTCTGAGAAGGAATCTAGGGCGTCTAAGCCAGCACCAAAAATTACGCCTATGCGAAATAAAGGGAAAGGAACTGTTATGGAGGTTTGTGTAATTAAGCCATCTTCATTTGAGGATGCTAGAGAGATTTCTGAGACACTTTTAGCAGATCGTACTGTTTTACTTAATATGAAAGGATTGGATCTTGGAGTTGCACAGCGAATCATAGATTTTACTTGTGGTACATGCTATGCCATCGATGGCAACCTTCAGCGTATTGAGGATTATATCTTCATTATTACACCTGCAGGAGTTGAGCTTTCTGGTGATTTAGCAGGAATCGTTGATGCCTTTGACTTCACAGGAATTCAAACAGGCTTTTAAATCAAAGCACCAGACTTAAGGTCTGGTGCTTTTTTAATACTTACACTTGATATGAAGGAGAGAATAATGCAAAACAACTTAACTATTAATTATGATAATGCACCTTGTTACAACATATGTTTTAGACCAGATTTTAGTGATTTATTCTCAGTCTTTCAATCTGAAGTGAATCGTAATTACGATAATATCTGTATTGTTAGTGATTCTAATGTGGCTTCATTATATTTGGCTGAAGTAGTATCCATCTTTAAACAGACTGGTAGTCAGGTTTCTTCTTTCAGTTTTGAAGCTGGAGAAGCCTCTAAGAATCTTGATACAGTCAATATGTTATATGAGCATCTAATCCTTAAGAAATACACTCGTAACTCCCTTCTAGTTGCGTTGGGAGGTGGCGTAGTAGGTGATCTTACAGGATTTGCTGCCGCTACTTTCTTGAGGGGAATTGATTTTATCCAGATTCCTACCACTTTGTTATCTCAGGTAGATAGTTCAGTAGGTGGTAAAACTGGTGTTGATTTCAATCGCTACAAGAACATGGTTGGAGCTTTCTATATGCCACGTCTTGTATATATGAATATTGGCACACTTATGTCATTAGATGATGATAACTTTGCTTGCGGTATGGGCGAGGTAGTCAAGTCAGCTCTTATTGCTGATTTAGATCTCTATTCTTGGCTTAAGGATAATTCAAAGGCTATAGCAAATAGAGATTTCGCAGCTCTAGAGCACATGGTTTATAGTTGTTGTAAGATTAAGGGCCATGTGGTTGAGATTGATCCTAAGGAAAAGGGAATCAGGGCTTATTTGAATTTCGGACATACTATTGGTCATGCTATTGAGAAACTATCCGATTTCAAACTAGGACACGGACAGTGTGTGGGTCTTGGTATGGTTTCAGCTAGTTACCTTTCTAACAAGTTAGGGCTAATAACCAGTGATGAAGTAGATGATATTATTAATACGATTAAGCTATTTAATATGCCTACTAATGTATCAGCACTAGATGCTAAAGAAGTACTTGCAGCTACTAAGTCTGATAAGAAAATGCAGGGAAGCAAAATTAAATTTACAATATTAAAGGCTATAGGTGAGGCAGATTCTTATCTGGAATTTACAGATGAGGATTTATTATGGGCTATAGATAAGGTACTTAACTAATGTTTTATAAATTTAACAAATCAATTTCATTAATACTTAGTTTTATTTTAATATGTGTTCTCATAGTTTTAGATCAGTTTTCAAAGGCTATGGCTATTACACATCTAATGAATAAGGAAGATATTGTGCTTATTCCAGGAGTTTTACAGTTGCATTATTTAGAAAATACAGGAGCTGCTTTTTCTATTTTAGAGGGTAAGCAGGTATTTTTCGCTATACTTACTCCTATATTATTATTAGCATTAGTTTATATTATGCTTAAGATGCCTCGTGTTAAGAAATTTAGTATACTCAACAGTATTATTATTTTTCTAATAGCTGGAGCTATAGGTAATTACATCGACAGGATTTTGAATAATTACGTAGTGGATTTTATTTATTTTTCGCTTATTAATTTCCCTGTATTTAATATCGCTGATTGTTATGTGACTGTAGCTGTTTTTGTCCTGCTAGTAGTTGTTATGTTCTTTTACAAGGATGAGGATTTAGAGGAGCTTAAGCTTAGCTTAAAGATTAAGAAGAATGGATGAATTTACACTTTCAATTGAAGATAGCTCTGATGAGGGTGTTCGTATTGATAAATACTTGGCTTCATCTATCACTGACAAGTCTCGTAGCTTTTTTCAAAAAGCAATCGATAATGGGCAGGTGCTCGTCAATGGTTCTTTAGTTAAGAGTAAGTATCTTACTAAGCTTGGTGATGAAATAGTTGTCACAATAGAGCCTGTTAGAGAGATTGATATTGTTCCAGAGGATATTCCGATAGAGATTCTCTACCAGGATGAGGATGTAATTGTTGTTAATAAACCTAAGGGCATGGTTGTTCATCCTGCTCCTGGTCATTATACAGGGACTCTTGTTAATGCTTTGATGTTTCATTGCAAGGATTCTTTATCTGGAATTAATGGAGAGATTCGACCAGGTATTGTACATAGGATTGATATGAATACAACAGGCTCTCTATTAGTATGTAAAAATGACAAAGCTCATAATGATATTGCTGCTCAAATTAAGGTACATTCTGTTAATAGAATATATAAAGGAATTGTAGTTGGTAATATTAA
>JAILNO010000049.1 GCA_024691465.1 Pseudobutyrivibrio sp.
TATGGAGTTATTTATTTTAGATTTGAGGGATACTCAGATAAAGATAAAATGTTCACAGATATTACAGAGCAGAGAAGTATATATGATGACGAAATATTATTTAATTATGAATTAGATAAAAACCTTTCTGCGATGTTTTAAATTCTGAAGCCTTACATTTTGTAAGGCTTTTTTATTTTGACTCAATTTATTTACAATTTACAAAACTTTTACAGGACAGTGATTTTGGATTTTACTTAAGCTAAATAGAATTAACAATGTCATCGCGAGGAACAAAGAAAAATGAATGAATCATAGGAGGTTCAAAATGAAGAATAATTTAGTAGGTAAAATTGCTGCTGGTATGACAGCGTTAATGATGGTAGGTAGTTTGGTAGGATGTGGTAGCTCAGATGCTTCTACTGCAGATGCAGCCACAGGCACAGAAGATACAGCAGCTACAGAAGAAACAGCTGCAACAGAAGAATTGAGTGGTGCTATTACACTTGCAGGTAGTACTTCAATGGAGAAGCTTTGCGAGGGAATGAGTGAGAGCTTCATGGCTAAGTATCCTGGAGTAACAGTTACTGTTGAATATACAGGATCAAGTGCAGGTGTTGAGTCACTTGTACAGGGTAGCGTTGATATAGGTGATGCATCTAGAGCCCTTAAGGATGAGGAGAAGGAATCTGGTGCAGTAGAAAATATCGTAGCAATCGATGGCATTGCAGTGGTAACTGATACTAATAATGTAGTTGATAATCTTACAACAGACCAGCTAGTTGATATATACACAGGTGAGATTACTAACTGGAGCGAGTTAGGTGGAAGTGATGATGCAATAGTAGTAATCGGTCGTGAGGCAGGTTCTGGTACTAGAGGAGCATTCGAGGAGTTGCTTGAGGTAGAAGACAATTGTGCATATGCTCAGGAGCTTGACTCAACAGGTGCTGTACTTGCTAAGGTAGCTTCTACACCAGGTGCAATCGGATATGTATCACTTGATGCAGTAGATGACACAGTAACATGTATTTCACTCAATGGAGTAGAGGCTTCAGCAGAGAAGATTGCAGCAGGTGAATATGAGCTCTCTAGACCATTCGTAATGGCTACCATGGGTGAGATCTCAGAGCAGAGCCAGCTGGTACAGACATGGTTCGACTATATTCAGTCTGAGGAAGGACAGAATGTAATCTCAACAGTAGGATTAATTCTTCCTCAGTAAGAAAGGCATAGAATGAATAACAGAGCAAAGATTAATACAGTTGAACTTGTTGCCAAGACCATATTCACTATATGCGCAGTAATTGCAATCTTTGCCGTCTGTTCTATAACTGTATATATGATAGCAAAGGGCACCCCAGCATTTAAGAATGTGGGAGTGCTCGAGCTGTTGTTTGGAAGAGTTTGGAAACCGACGGCAGCGGAGCCAGAATTTGGAATTCTATATATAATTCTGAGCTCAATACTCGGTACTGCAGCCAGCGTCCTGATAGGAGTACCTGTGGGACTTATGACAGCTGTATTTCTTACAGAAATATCTAATAAGAAATTGGCGGCGGTAGTGCAGCCAGCAGTAGAATTGCTTGCAGCTATTCCATCTGTAATATATGGATTACTGGGATTAATGATTCTTAATCCTGCTATGTATAAAATAGAGAAGCTTATTTTTGAAGATTCGGACACCCATCAATTCACAGGTGGCTCTAATATGATTTCCGCTGTAATAGTACTGGCGGTTATGATTCTTCCCACTGTGGTTAATGTGAGTGCGTCTTCTATTAAGGCTGTTCCGAAGGACCTTAGAGCTGCATCTCTAGCTCTTGGGGCAACACACATGCAGACTATTTTTAAGGTTACAATACCTGCAGCCAAATCAGGAATTATGACGGGCGTAGTACTTGGAATAGGAAGAGCACTAGGTGAGGCCATGGCTATCAATATGGTGGCAGGTGGATCTGTCAATATTCCGTTACCTTTTAATTCAGTTAGATTCCTAACCACACAGTTGGTAAGTGAGATGGGATATGCCCAGGGTATACACAGACAGGTATTGTTCTCAGTGGGCCTGGTTCTATATATCTTCATTATGATAGTGAATATTGTGCTACAGAAGCTCAGGAAGGAGGCTTGTATCGATGATTAATAAAAAAGAGACGAGTCTCACCATGAAGCGCAGGCATATAGGGGATGATTTCCTCTATGGATTGATTTATATCTGTGCAGGCTTCTCTGTTATTCTCCTTGGAATAATTATAGTGTACGTATTCATGAGAGGAATAAGCAGTGTCAATCTAAGCTTCCTTACATCAGTTACCTCCACACTCAAAGGTACAGTTGGTATAGCAGGCAATATCGTAAATACCATAATGATTATAGTGTTAACTATGATTATAGCCACACCAGTGGGGGTAGGGGCTGCAATATATTTAAATGAATATGCTAAGCCAGGCAAACTGGTTAGCTTAATCGAGTTTGCCACAGAGACTCTATCAGGTATTCCTTCGATTATATTTGGTCTGTTTGGAATGATGTTCTTTGGACAGACATTAGGCCTGGGATATTCCATTTTAACAGGTTCCCTGACGCTTATACTTATGGTGCTTCCACTAATTACTAGAAATACACAAGAGGCCCTTAAGACCGTGCCTGAGAGCTACAGGATGGGAGCTGCAGGACTTGGAGCGGGCAAATGGCACACTATCAGAACGATACTGCTTCCATCATCCATGCCAGGCATTATTACAGGCGTAATACTGGCTATAGGAAGGATAGTAGGTGAATCTGCGGCGTTACTTTTTACGGCAGGAAGTGCCAAGACCTTGCCTAATACACTGTCGGCGCTATTCCCAAAGATATTTCAATCGGGAGGAACCATGACAGTTCAGCTATATCTATCAGCCACCAGTGAGGGTGACTTCGATACAGCCTTTGGAACAGCAGTGGTGCTACTGATATTAGTATTTATCATTAACTTAGTAACTAAGAGACTGGCGTCTAAATTTGATGTAACGAGGATTAATTAATTATGGAACATAAAACTAAAATAAAGGTAGAGGATTTGCACCTATACTATGGGGATAATCATGCATTGAAGGGCGTCAGCATGGATATTAAGGAGCGTGCTGTTACTGCATTTATAGGACCATCTGGTTGCGGCAAGTCTACTTTTCTTAAGACCCTTAATAGGATGAATGATCTGGTGGATAATGTGACTATTGAAGGAAAAGTGATGTTAGACGGGGAAGACATCTATGGACCTGATATAGATACTACTATCCTTAGGAAGAAGGTGGGAATGGTATTCCAGCAGCCTAACCCCTTCCCAATGAGTATATATGACAATATTGCTTATGGACCTAGAGTTCATGGGATTAAGGATAAGAGAATGCTGGATGATATTGTGGAAGACAGCTTAAGAGGAGCTGCAATATTCGATGAAGTAAAGGACAGATTGAAGAAATCAGCCCTTGGATTATCAGGTGGACAGCAGCAGAGACTATGTATCGCAAGAGCACTTGCGGTGGAGCCAGATATTCTTCTTATGGATGAGCCCACCTCTGCACTTGATCCTATTTCCACATCTAAGATAGAGGACTTAATGGAGGAGCTTAAGAAGAAGTATACGGTGGTTATAGTAACTCACAATATGCAGCAGGCTCTTAGAGTTGCAGATGATACTGCGTTTTTCCTGCTGGGGGAATTGGTTGAATTCAACGACACCAAGCAGTTGTTCTCATATCCTCAGGACAAGAGAACAGAAGATTATATTACTGGTAGATTCGGTTAATGGAGGTAATACCAATGAGACTTAAGTTTGATGAGCAATTGAGACAGCTCAACAATGAGATGCTTCTCATGAGTAATATGATTGAGAAGGCTATTGAGGAGGCTATAGCAGCATTGTTTAATCAGGATGTCGACAAGGCCAGACAGATCATGAAGGATGATGAGCTGGTGGATCAGGAGCAGAAGAAGATAGAGAATATCTGCTTCCAGCTATTGATTCAGCAGCAGCCTGTGGCTAGAGACATGCGTACAATTACAGCTGCCATGAAGATGGTTACAGATATGGAGCGTATAGGCGACCAGGCGGCAGATATCTCAGAGTTAACTATTATGATGGCGGATCGTCCTTACATTATGAAGGAGGATAATATCAAGAAGATGGCGGCGGAGACAGTTATGATGCTTCTGCATGCTATTGAAGCATACGTGGAGAGGGATATTGTTAAGGCTAAGGAAGTAATCGACCATGATGATGTGGTGGATGATCTGTTTATTAAGGTTAAGGCTGATTTAATAGAAGTCATGCAAAAGGATACGGATTATGCAGAACATGCAGCAGACCTCCTTATGGTTAATAAATATTTGGAAAGAATTGGAGACCATGCAACTAACATAGCGGAATGGGTAATTTTTTCCTTAGATGATCATATGGGACTGGAAGCATAAAAAAGCTCAGGCAAACTTAAAGTTGCCTGAGTTATTTTAATTGTAATGGCCATCATGGAATTCATGGTTGCAACCGTATATAAACACCCCTATATAAGAAATTACGATTGGATA
>JAILNO010000072.1 GCA_024691465.1 Pseudobutyrivibrio sp.
CTAATACACAATGATGCATTTTTGATGCAATGATGAGCAAAACTAGATGCACCTCCCTTTTATCATAGAGATATGAAGAAAGGGAGGTGCTTTTTATGTGTGGTATAGTTGGATTTACTCAGAATAAAGGCAAAATGTATACATTATCTATTTTGGAGAAAATGATGGAAAGGATTGCACATCGAGGACCAGATGGTAGTGGTATATACTTTGACTGCAATATAGCCTTGGGACATAGGCGATTATCTATTATTGATATAGAAGGTGGTAATCAACCTATGAAAAACGAGGATGAATCACTGATTTGTGTATTTAATGGAGAAATATACAATTATAAGGAATTACGAGGATTTCTAATTAATAAAGGTCATATATTCAAGAGCAAGTCTGATACAGAAGTACTACTTCATGGATATGAAGAGTGGGGATACGAGCTTCCTAAGATGTTGCGAGGCATGTTCGCATTTACAATCTGGGATACCAAGAAGAAAGAACTATACTGCGCACGTGATAATTTTGGAGTTAAGCCATTTTACTATTATATGAAGAATGATTGCTTCCTTTTTGGCAGTGAGATTAAGAGCTTCCTCGAGCATCCAGGGTTCGAAAAGAATTTAAATAAAAGGCAGTTAGAACTATATCTTTCTTACCAGTATTCACCTGGAGAAGAGACTTTTTTTGAAAATGTATATAAGCTTCTACCAGCTCATTATATGGTAAAAAGAAAAGATGGAATTGAAATAGTCCAATATTGGCATCCAGAGTATGATGCAGATCAACAGACCTCTATAGAGACTTTTACAGGAGAGATATGTGATGTAATGAATGATTCTGTCAGAGCACATAAGATTAGTGATGTGGAGGTGGGAAGCTTCCTATCATCAGGTGTGGACTCTGCATATCTATCAGTTATTTCTGATGTGGATAAGACTTTTACTTTAGGCTATGAGGATGAAAGATACGATGAATCTTCAGTTGTTACAAATTTTTCTAAGACAGAGCATCTCAAGAACTACTCTAAGATACTTGATAAGAAGGAGTTCTTCGAAAAGGTGAAGGATATCCAGTATTACATGGATGAGCCATTGGCAGATGCTGCATGCGTATCTCTATATTTCCTAGATAAGGAAGCGGCTAAGCATGTCAAGGTATGCCTATCAGGAGAAGGAGCTGACGAATTGTTCGGTGGATACAATATATATAAAGAGCCATATACTTGTAAGGGATACAATTCTTTGGCACCATTCGTAAGAAAGGGATTAGGCGCAGTGGCTGAGTTGCTTCCTGCCATGCCTGGAAGGAATTTCATCGTGCGTAATTCCAGATCTATTAAGGAGAGATACATCGGTCCAACTAGCCTATTTACAGAAAGAGAGAAAAAGAAACTATTAGTTAACTATATTGGTCAAAACAATGCTAAGGAGTCCAGCTCCACTCTGGTAAAGAATTCTACAATGGATGATGTGACATATATGCAGACCACAGATTTAAATCAGTGGCTAGTGGGAGATATACTTCTGAAGGCTGATAAGATGAGTATGGCTAATAGTCTTGAGGTGAGAGTACCTTTTCTCGACAAAGAGGTATTCGAGGTGGCTAAGCGACTACCATCCTCATATAGAGCTAACAAAAAGGAGACGAAAATCGCCTTCAGACGATGCGCAGAAGCAGTAGTAGGCGGCGAATCAGCAAGAAGAATTAAAAGAGGCTTCCCTGTTCCAATTAAAGAGTGGATCAAAGAAGAATCATATTACTCTAAAATCAAAGAGTGTTTTGAAAGTAAAAATGCTAAAGAATTCTTTGATAGTGATGCACTGGTACATATGCTAAATAGCCATGAATCAGGCAGATGTGATTGCTGGAGACAGATATGGTGTGTATATGTATTCCTACAGTGGTATGAAGTGTATTTTACCTAATAGGAACTATCGTCTGTACGTGGAGATATTCGCCATCGGCTTCATGTGAAGTACATAGGCGCTTCTGGAAGAACTCGCCATTATGGATAATATTATTATCTTTCATGATGGACAGTGCGTCGGATAGATCCCATACCTTGTCGCTGAGCTTACCCTCGTCATCATAATCTGTTGGGATGCTGTACTCATAGATGAAACACTTGCAGCCACCCACTGGAATAATAGTGTTGAGCTCGTCATTTAAGATTTGCTCTGTTAGCTCGGGCTGAATTGCGCCCCAGAGCCTCTGGTATTTACCAGGTATTAATTCATAGTCAGAAGGATTCTGAAGCTTGACGTACTGAGTGACGTTCATGCTGAAGTAATCTTTCCATATGGCAGAATTTCTGCCCTCTTTCCTCTTGGCAAAATCAACGAATGCAAAATAACATAGAGGTAATTCCTCGATTCTCCAACCGCTTTTACGATTGATTTTGTCAAGAGCATTAGTTGTATCCTCAATCTGATTCATTAGATACAATAAACTTACGATCTCTTCACGCTTTTCCTGAAGGGCGTTCTTATATATATCCAGGCGCTGGGATAGACTAGAGTTAGTAATTATATCCTTGGCGTCCTCTAACTGTACTCCCATGTTATTCAACTGTTGTAATTCAATAAAGTGTGTGATTTGATAATCGGCATAATATCTGTATGACCTATCATCCTTCCATACAGGCTTTACCAGGCCTTTCTTATCATAGAACTTAAGATATTCAGGAGATACACCCACCATCCTGGCATATTCCCCAATAGACATAAATGACTTAGACATAATACATAACCTCTCTTGGAGCAATTATATAAGCAGATTTCACAAATATCAATGGTCATATTTCTCTTTGCCCGGTAGTGGCTACCGGCCAATATAATCTAGCTAAATATTAATTATCAAAGGAGAAGGATGATATGAAAAAGAAGTTAATTACGGCTTTAGCACTTGCTACTGCAATCGGAGCAACAGGCTTTACAAGCGTCAGTGTGTACGCTACGCCAAGTGCTACAGTGTCTGCGCAGCCTACTAGAGAATCACTTGTAAAAGCTACGCAGTTCGGAGCGGTGGAGGGTGCCGCTCAGGACAATTGTAATGCATGGTACTCAATTCCATATGCTGCTGCACCTACTGGTGATTTGAGATGGGAGGCTCCTGTAGATCCTGCAGCTTGGAGTGATGTATTAGACTGCACCACAGCAGGTAACAAAGCTATTCAAGCTGGAACAGATTATGCCACAGGTGAGACTGTAGTCTCAGGATCTGAGGACTGTTTGAATCTGGATGTGTATTCACCTAAGAATGCTAAGGATCTACCAGTTCTCGTGTATATTCATGGTGGTAATAACCAGACTGGTAGTTCATCAGAAATAGAGGGTTCTCAGATTGTAGTTGATGAGAACTGTGTATACGTATCATTAAACTATAGACTAGGAATACTAGGATTCAACGCTTTGCCAGCATTCCAGACCAGTGATGATTCGACTGGTAACTATGCAATGCTTGATATAGCTAAGGCTCTTGATTGGGTCCGCGCAAATGTAGAACAGTTTGGTGGTAATCCTGACAATATTACAGTATCTGGATTCTCAGCAGGCGGCCGCGATGTAATGGCTATGCTTATAAGTCCATTATTTGAAGGTAAGTTTGATAAGGCTGTAGTTTATTCTGGCGGAATGACAGTTGCTGATGAGGATGCCAGTGCTGAGAGAATTGCTGAAGCAGTGGCACCACTTGTTGTAGAAGATGGTTTGGCTGCAGATGAAAATCAAGCAAAGGCATGGTTACTTTCTAATGATTCTTCAGTAATAACATACCTGAAGTCAGTGAGTGCAGATCGTCTATGTCAACTTATGTCTAATGCGGGAATTCGTATGAGTGTGTTCCCACACTTATATGCAGATGATGTAGTTATTCCTTCAGAGGGATTTGATACAACAGATTATAATAGTGTACCTATCCTAATGCTTACAGGGGAGACTGAGTTCAGTTTATTCTCTGCTTTTGATGGATATTTTTACAGTCCAGATGTAATGGCTTTAGACACTCAGACCCAGAATTCAGCTAAGTCATTTGCAATTGAATATGGTTCTGATATGTATAGAATCTTCAATGCACAGTGTTCTGCAGAGAAAATGTTCGCAAATTATGATGACAATATCTATATCTGCCAGGTTAGATATGGAAGTGGTGAAAGTGCAACTCAGATTCCTATGATGGGCTCATTCCACGGAATATTCGTTCCAATGCTTACAGATAAGCATACATATGGCTCATTTGCTGATTTCAATACAGCAGGATATCAGAATATGGCAACAGTATTCGATTCTTACCTAAGAAACTTCTTAGTATCAGGTAATCCTAATGGAGAATCACTTGATGTATGGAACAATTGGACACCAGCTAATCCAGTGTCTTTAGTACTTGATGCAGATGATAGCAATGCTATAGTAACTGTTGAAGATACATCTTCATCATATAAGCAGATTATTGGACAGATGGAAGCTGACACCATAATATCTGATGATGTTAAGGAACTTATGGTTGATAATGTTATGAATGGCAGATGGTTTTCAGATGTTCTTGACGAGAGATATAGTGAGCAATAGGGTGCACAAGAAGTAATCCATAATAAGCTTTACATATTTTTTACATGAAACCGATAGTACCTCCAATTGATTGTTATATAATTATTTAGCAAGCTAGTAATTATTAACATTAATTGGAGGTTTTTTAATATATGAGTAAGAAATGTTTTAAGAATGATGAAGCTAGGTTTCCACTATATAACAGAGTGAGAGATAACCATGATATACATGTGTATATAGAAGAGCAGAATAAGTCATTGCACGCTTTGGGATTCACTGAGCATAGCTTCGCACACATAGGAGTGGTTGCTGATAGAACTGGTTATATACTAGAGACATTGGGAGAGGATGACCACATAATCGATCTAGGGCTTACAGCAGCTTGGATGCACGATCTTGGAAATGTAGTTAACAGAGTAGATCATAGTCAATCTGGAGCACTCATGTCTTTTTATCTATTGGATAAGATGGGGATTTCTGCTGAGGATATAGCTCCAATTGTAAGAGCTATTGGCAATCACGACGAAGGTAATGGTGTGCCTGTAAGTGATATTGCAGCAGCCCTTATTATTGCAGATAAGTCTGATGTACGAAGGAGTCGAGTTCAGGATGATGATATGGGTAAGTATGATATTCATGATAGGGTGAATTATTCTGTTAAATCCTCTAAGCTCAAGATTAATCAGGAGCATACAGCTATTAAGCTTAAGCTGGAAATAGATACTAGATATGGCGAGATTGGAGAATACTTCGAGATCTTCATGGATCGTATGCTTCTGTGCCGTAGAGCTGCATCTTTCCTAAATATGGAGTTCCATCTTATTATCAACGAGCAGACTTTGATGTAATAGTTAATGCAGCCAATTCGCAGATGCTTGGTTGCTTTCAGCCATTACATAATTGCATTGATAATATCATTCACTCTAAAGCAGGAATTCAGCTTAGGCTTAAGATGGATGAGATAATGAGAACTCAGGGGTTAAGTCCGTGGCATTCTGTTGCATCTCTACTGGAGTTTTTACGTTTCCTAATGAGAGGGCAGCTGAGATTGCAGTTAAGACAGTTAAGAATTGGCTCACTGACACTGACAGCCATATGCAGGTAGTTTTCAATGTGTTCAAGGATATAGATTTACTTATTTATAAGTCTATTCTTGAGGGGTAAGTGGCATTTTAGACTTATCACAGGATGTCTGTTAGAATATAGATATACACAAGCTGTTTATGTGTATACTAGTTTTAAGGGAGGTAACTTGTGGTTAAGAAATATTTGAAGATTGCATTAGCTTATGTAGGAGTAATAGTGGGGGCTGGACTTTCTTCTGGCCAGGATTTGATGCAGTATTTCGTCAGTTTTGGCAAGGAAGGTATTATTGGTGTGCTTATACTGGCAGCTCTTAATATTATCTTCGGTAAGATAATTGTGGCCCTAGGCTGCTACTATGATTCTGATAGTCATCAGGATGTATTGGAACAGGTAGCACATCCTATTATCAATAAGATAATAGACTACACACTTATTGTCTCAGGCTTTGTTATATATTTCGTTATGGTAGCTGGAGCAGGAGCTAATCTCCATCAGCAGTTTCAGCTTCCTAGTTGGATGGGAGCTCTTATATGCTCTGTTCTGGTAATCATTGTTTCCTACATGGATTTCGACAGAATCACTTCTGTGCTGGGAGTATTCACTCCTATTATTATCATTATGATTGTGGCCATTACGGCCTATACATATATTGGCCATAGCTATGACTTTGCGAGTCTGTCACAGGTAGCTAATGGCTTAGAATCACCTATGCCTAACGTATATTTTTCCGCAGTTAATTATTATTCACTATGCGCAGTTACTGGAGTGTCCATGGCATTTGTGCTGGGTGGCTCAGTGGTTAGGATTGGCGTGGCTGAGAAGGGCGGTGCCATAGGTGGCGCATTGATAGGTCTGATAGTGTTGTGTGCCTATGCAGCACTATATGCCAATGTAGATGTTATCAAGGATGCTGAGATTCCTATGCTTGCAATAGTATCTAGCATCAATCCACTGTTTGCTAAGATTTATACCTTTACAATATTTGCACTTATTTTTAACACTGCATTTAGCTTAAGCTATGCCCTGGCCAGACGTTTGGCAGGTGATGACACTAAGAAGCTACATATGATACTGATTGCAGTGGTTGTGATTGGCTATGTATGCAGTTTCGCGGGATTCAAGGAGCTGGTTTCTCTCATGTATCCAATCCTAGGCTATATTGGTATACTGCTATTAGGAGTGCTTCTCGTGGCATGGATCAGGGAGAAGCAGAATATACATACTGAGAAGCTTCTTCGCAGGAAGATGATTGCAGTAGAGTCTAAGAAATATGACGATGATCAGGAGTATACAGCTAAGGACAAGAAGCTCTTTAAGAAGCTGGCGGAGGCTTCGGTACTTGATACAGAGGATATTAAGCAGGAAGTTAAGGATGTAGTTAAGGAAGAACAAAATGAAGAGTAATTCTTAAGGAGGATTGCTATGAAAAGAGAGTACATTGTTAGGATTATAGTGGTAATTGTTGCAATAGTATGTGTCATTGCGTTTTTCTATTTAAAGAGTATGAAGGCAGGGGGCGTAGC